>NZ_JBJNRJ010000007.1:58036-85915 GCF_046233715.1 Trujillonella humicola
GCCCCCCCGCCCCGGGGGTGGGCGCGCGGGGCCCGGGGGCGGCGGGGGTGGCGGGGGGGCCCCCCCCCCCCCCCCCCCCACCTCCGCACTCAGGCGGTGACGTCGACGAGGACCTTGCCGACGGCGCCCTCGGCGACGGCGCGGTGCGCCTCGGCGGTCCGCTCGAGCGGGTACACGTGCAGCGGCAGGCCGGCGTCCTCCCCGACGCGGACGGCGCCGTCGAGCACCGCCGCGGTGACGTCCTCGACGCCGAGCACCTTGGCCCGCGCCGGCTCGGTGTAGACCAGGACGAAGTTCCACCGCGCGTTCGGTCCCATCTGCGCCCGGACCGGGATGGTGACCTCGGCGCCGCCGTCGTCGGCGTACATCGCCACGGCGCCGTGCATGCCGATCACCCGGGCGTCCACGGCGGCGTTGCGGGCGGCGGAGACCTCGACGATCACGTCGACCCCCCGCGGGACGATCTCGCGGACGACCGCGGCGACGTCCTGCTGCCGGTAGTCGACGACGTGGGAGGCCCCGGCCGCCGCCGCCAGCTGCGCCTTGCGGGGGCTGCTCACCGTCGCGACGACGGTCGCGTCGGCCCAGCGGGCCAGCTGGATCGCCGCGTTGCCCACCGCCCCGGCGCCGCCCTGCACCAGGACGGTCCGGCCGGTCAGGGCGCCGGGCCCGAGCCGGTCGGGCACCGACTCGCCGAGGGTGAGGCAGCGGTGCGCGGTCAGGAACGGGATGCCCAGCGCCGCGCCGACCTCGAACGGGGTGCCGGCACCGAGCAGCACCGCCTGCCGCAGCGGGACGACGGTGTACTCGGCCGCCGTCCCGTGCGGGCGCTGCCAGGCCGCCTCCCACACCCAGACCCGCTGCCCGACGACGGCGGGGTCCACGCCGCGGCCGACCGCCTCGACGGTGCCGGCGCCGTCCTGGCCGGGCACCTGCTCGCCCGCGGCCGGTGGGGTGCCCTGCCGGGCCTTCCAGTCGGTCGGGTTGACGCCGGACAGCGCCAGCCGGACCAGGACCTCGCCCGGCCCCGGCTCCGGGGTGGGCCGGTCGGTCAGCCGCAGGACCTCGGGGCCGCCGTTCTCGCGGTAGGTGATGGCTCGCACCGCCCCGCCGTACCCCGGGGCCGGACCGGCGACGCCCCTCACCCCCGCGGGTGATCCGCAGCGGCACGGGCACCAGCACCTCGCGCGGCGCGCCGATGGAGCGGTGTGAGCCCCAGCCTGCCCGCGCGCCTCGCCGCCGTCCTCCCCGAGGGACGTGTCCTGCCCGAAGACGTCTGGCAGCGGCGGCACCGCATCGTGCTGGCCGTCGCCGCGGCGCAGGCCGTCGCCCTGGGCGTCCTCGCGCTGGTGCTGGGCGAGGGGCCGGTGGCCGCTGCCCTGGAGACCGCCGCCGTCGCCTACCCGCTGGCGTTCGGGCTGCTGCCGGGGGCCGGCCGCTCGCTGCGGGCCGCGGCCGCCACGCTCAGCCTGCTGGCCGGTTCGGTGCTGCTGGTCTACCTCATGGACGGGCTGACCGAGGCGCACTTCCACTTCTTCGTCGTCATCGGCCTGGTCTCGCTGTACCAGAACTGGGTGCCCTTCGGCATCGCGCTGCTGGTCGTGGTCGCCCACCACGGGGTGCTCGGCACCCTGCTGCCGCACTCCGTCTTCGGCCACTCCGCCGCGCACTCCCAGCCGTGGGTCTGGGCGGGGATCCACGCGTTCTTCGTGCTCGCCGCGAGCCTGGCCCACCTGGCGGCCTGGCGGCTCAACGAGCAGCAGGGGCTGCGCGACCCGCTGACCGGGCTGGCCAACCGCACGCTGCTCATGGAGACCACCGACCGGCTGCTGGCGCGCACCTCGGGCGAGGTGAGCATGCTGTTCCTGGACCTCGACGACTTCAAGGACGTGAACGACTCCCGCGGCCACGCGGCCGGGGACGTGCTGCTCAAGGGCATCGCCCGGCGGCTGACCGGGTGCCTGCGGCCCGGGGACCAGGTGGCCCGGATCGGCGGCGACGAGTTCGCCGTGGTCGTGGCCGGAGGGCCCGACGTCGCCGGCGCGGTGGGGCAGCGCATGCTCGCCGCACTCGCCGACCCCGTGTTGATCGACGGCCGCCCGGTCGTGCCGCACGTCAGCATCGGCTCGGCCGGGACGCGCACGTCCCCCGAGCGGGAGGCCGGTGTGCTGCTGCGCAACGCCGACCTGGCGATGTACATGGCCAAGGCGCTGGGCAAGAACCGGCTGGTGCACTACGCCGACGGCATGGCGCAGGCCGCCGAGGAGAAGGCCCGGCTGCTGGAGGACCTGGCCGGCGCCGCCCCGGGCGGTCAGCTGCGCGTGCACTACCAGCCGACGATCGTGCTGGCCGACGGGCGCACCACCGGCTACGAGGCCCTGCTGCGCTGGGAGCACCCCGAGCGCGGACTGGTGCCGCCCGCGGAGTTCATCCCCCTCGCGGAGGAAGGTGGCCTGATCGTCGAGATCGGCCGGTGGGTGCTGGAGCAGGCCGCCACCCAGGCCGTCGCCTGGTCGGCCGAGTCCGGCCGGGCCGTCGACATCGCGGTGAACCTGTCGCCCCGCCAGCTCGCCGACGACGACGTCGTCGCCACCGTGGCGCAGGTGCTCGACCGGACCGGGCTGCCGGCCCGGCAGCTGACGCTGGAGGTGACCGAGGGCGTGCTGGTGCGCGACATCGACCTCGTCGTCGGCCAGCTCAGCGCGCTGCGGGCGCTCGGGGTGCGGATCGCCATCGACGACTTCGGCACCGGCTACTCCAGCCTGTCCTACCTGCGCCGGCTGCCCGCCGACATCATCAAGATCGACCGCAGCTTCGTGCAGGACCTCGGTGGTGGCGGCCGCTCGACCACCCTGGTCGCCTCCATCATCGAGCTCGCCCGCAGCCTGCGCCTCGAGGTCGTCGCCGAGGGCGTCGAGACCCCCGAGCAGCGCGCCGTCCTCGGTGAGCTGGCCTGCTCGCACGCCCAGGGCTACCTCTTCGGCCGCCCGCAGCCGGCGGCCGACCACGCTCTGGTCCACGCCCCGGTCGACGAGCCGGCCCGGAGCGCCGACCCCGCGCCGCTGCTCACCCGCTGAGCATCGGCCTTCGGCGGGGCCGATGGCCCCGGGCGGAGGGGACCGAGGACGGCGCCGGCGGGGCCCGAGGTCCGTGGTGGGACGGCGGGCGGCGCGGCGACCCTCGACGGGTCCGACCGCGACGTGCACCCAGGAGGCCCGGATGACCCCGCTCAGGACCGCAGTCGACGACTTCCTCGCCCAGCGGCGCATCGCCGTGACGGGTGTGTCCCGCTCGGCGAAGGACCACGGCGCGAACGTGGTGTACAAGCGGCTCCGTGACCGCGGCTACACGGTGTTCGCCGTCAACCCGAACACCGACCAGGTGGAGGGCGATCCCGCCTACCACGACCTGAAGTCGGTACCGGGCGGCGTGGACGGCGTCGTGATCGCCACCAGCCCGGAGCACGCCGAGGGGACGATGCGCGAGTGCGTCGACCTCGGCATCGACCGCGTGTGGATGCACCGCGGCCCCGGTCCCGGCAGCGTCTCGGAACCGGCCGCCACGTACGGGCGGGAGCACGGCGTCACGGTCATCGCCGGCGGCTGCCCCTGCATGTTCCCCCCGACGGCCGACCCCGGGCACCGGGTGATGCGCTTCTTCGGCGTCGGGCAGCACCTGCCCAAGCAGGTCTGAGCCCCGCCGCCGGTCGCGACGCGTCTACACCGGGGTGATCGACAGGGTGAGGTTGCGGCGGCCCTCGTCGGAGCGGGCGGTCGCGAGCCGCTCGGCGGACGGGGTGCCGTACTCGGTGGTGCGCTGCCGGGCCGGCCGGCCGATGGCGGCGGCCATGGCCTCGAGCTCGGCGATGGTCTTCAGCGAGCCGTTCTCGCTGCCGGCCATCCGGCTGATCGTCTCCTCCATGAGCGTGCCGCCGAGGTCGTTGGCCCCGCCCTGCAGCACGGCCTTCGTGCCGGCCTCGGCGAGCTTGACCCACGAGGTCTGGATGTTGGGGATCCGGCCGTGCAGCAGCAGCCGGGCGACGGCGTGCACCGCCCGGTTCTCCCGCACCGTCGGCCCGGGACGGGCGACCCCGGCCAGGTAGATCGGCGCGTTGTGGTGCACGAAGGGCAGCAGCACGAACTCGGTGAACCCACCGGTGTCGTCCTGGATCCGCGCCAGGGTGCGCAGGTGGGCGACCCAGTGCGCGGGGGTGTCGACGTGGCCGTACATCATCGTCGAGGTGGTCGGGATGCCCACCCGGTGCGCGGTGGAGATGATCTCGATCCAGGTGGCGGCGGGCAGCTTGCCCTTGGTCAGCACCCAGCGGACGTCGTCGTCGAGGATCTCCGCCGCCGTCCCCGGCACGCTGTCCAGGCCGGCCTCCTTGGCCGCGGTGAGGAACTCGGCGAACGACAGGCCGGTGCGCGCCGACCCGTTGACGATCTCCATCGGGCTGAACGCGTGCAGGTGGATGCCGGGCTGGCGGCGCTTCACCTCCCGGGCCAGGTCGAGGTAGGCGGTGCCGGGCAGGTCGGGGTGGATCCCGCCCTGCATGCAGATCTCGGTGGCCCCGGCGGCCCACGCGCGGTCGACCCGCTCGCCGACCTCGGCCAGGGAGAGGGTGTAGGCGTCGGCGTCGGTGCGCCGCTGGGCGAACGCGCAGAACCGGCAGCCGGTGTAGCAGACGTTGGTGAAGTTGATGTTCCGGTTGACGACGTAGGTGACGTCGTCGCCGTTGACGTCCCGGCGGACGGCGTCGGCGAGCGCGCACAGCGCCTCGAGGTCCGGCCCGTCGGCGCCGAGCAGCGCCAGGTACTCGGCATCCGACAGGCCGGCCGGGTCGCGCTCGGCATGGTCCAGCGCCGCGCGGACCTCGGGGTCCCCGGCGGTCAGGGCGGTGGAGTGCCCGTCGCGGGCGCTCTCGGTGCGGGAGCGCAGCTCGGCCCAGTCGCCGTAGACGGCGTCGAAGTCGCTGCGCCGGTCGCCGGTGCGCCCGGTGGTGTCGACCTCGACGTGCAGGTCGACCCGGCCGGTCGACGTCCACGCCTCGTCCGGTTCCTGCCACGGCAGCCCGGCCGGGACCCGGTCCTCCACGGCCAGCCCGTCGGGGCCGGCGAGCGCGGCGACGTGCGGGCGCACCCGCGGGTCCAGCCACGGCTCGGGCTGCGTGACGTACGGCGGCTGGGCGGCCAGCCGCTCGCGCAGCGTGAACCCGGCGTCGGTGGTCAGCTCGGCGAGCTTGTCGATGTTGGGCCACGGCCGCTCGGGGTTGACGTGGTCGGGAGTCAGCGGGCTCACGCCACCCCAGTCGTCGACGCCGGCGCGCAGCAGCAGCCCCAGCTCGGTGGTGTCGGACAGGTTCGGCGGGGCCTGCACCCGCGCCTTGGGGCCCAGCAGCAGCCGGGTGACGGCGACCGCGGCGACGTACTCCTGCAACTCCAGGTCGTCGGCGGCGGCCATCGCCGTCCGCGGCTTGGCGCGGAAGTTCTGGACGATCACCTCCTGCACGTGCCCGTGCCGCTGCGCCGTCGCCCGGATCTGCAGGACGGCGTCGACCCGCTCGGCCGGCGTCTCGCCGATACCCAGCAGCACGCCGGTGGTGAACGGGACGGCGGAGCGGCCGGCGTCCTCGAGCACCCGCAGCCGGACCGCGGGCTCCTTGTCCGGGCTGCCGAAGTGCGGACCGCCGGGCTGGGACCACAGCCGGGTCGCCGTCGTCTCCAGCATCATCCCCATTGACGCCGAGACGGGCTTGAGCCGCTGGATCTCCTCCCACGACAGCACGCCGGGGTTCAGGTGCGGCAGCAGCCCGGTCTCCTCCAGCACCCGGATCGCCATCGCCCGCAGGTAACCCAGCGTCGAGTCGAAGCCGTGCGCCTCCAGCCACTGCGCGGCCACCGGCCAGCGGGCCTCGGGCCGGTCGCCGAGGGTGAACAGCGCCTCCTTGCAGCCCAGCGCCGCCCCGGCGCGGGCGATCTCGAGGACCTCGTCCGGCGACAGGAACGGCGCCTTCCCCTCGGCGCGCAGCGCGCCCGGGGTGGTGACGAACGTGCAGTAGTGGCAGCGATCCCGGCACAGGTGGGTCAGCGGGATGAACACCTTGCGGCTGTAGGTGACCACGGCGGGCCGGCCGGCCGAGGCGAGGCCGGCGTCGCGGACGCGGGAGGCCGCGGTGAGCAGCCGGTCCAGCGGCGCGCCCTCCTCCAGGCCGCGGGCCGACAGCAGCGCCTCGGCCTCGGCGGCGTCGAGCGGGACCCCGCGCTCGGCGCGGGCGAGCGCGCGGCGGAGGGCCCGGTGAAGGGCATCGGCGGGGGCGGACTGCTCACTCATGGCCCCTGCACGCTATCCCCGCGACGGGTCCAGACCGCCCGGGCGGCCCATCCCCCCGCCGAAATGGCCATTCCGGCGGTCCGGTCGCGCGCCATGCTCCCGCCGAAATGGCTATTTCGGCGGGAAGGGGCGGGGGTCAGGACGGCGGGAGGCCCACGTAGCGACCCCGGAAGCGGACCAGCGGGTCGCCCCCGCCCGACGGCACCGGGACGCCGACGACCTCCAGCAGGGCCAGCACGTGGTCACCGGCCTCGACCACCCGCTCCAGACGGCAGTCCAGCGCCACCAGCCCGCCGTCCAGCACGATCGCGTCGCTGCGCGGCGCCCGCGACCACGGCACCGACTCCAGCAGGTGGCGGGCGCTGGGCCGCCCGGCCGAGGAGAACCGGCTCGCCAGGATCGCCTGCCCGGCCCCGAGCACGGTCAGCCCGCACCGGCCGACGTCCTCGAGCACCTCGCGCGGGTACCCGTCCGCGGTCAGCCCCACGGCGACCAGCGGCGGTACCGCCGACACGCTCATCACCGAGGAGACGGTCGTACCGACGTCGTCGATCCCGTCGCGGACGGTCAGCAGCGCCACGCCGGCGGCGTAGGAGCGCAGCGCCGCGGCGAACTCCTCGGCACCCACGGCGTCGTGACTCATGGCGGCCAGTCGACCACACGGCCAGGATGGGCCGGTGGCCGAGGAGCGGACGTACGACGTCGTCGTGGTGGGGGCCGGCTCGACCGGCGAGAACGTGGCCGACATCGTCGTCCGCGGCGGGCTGAGCGCGGTTCTCGTGGAGGCCGAGCTCGTCGGTGGCGAGTGCTCGTACTGGGCGTGCATGCCCAGCAAGGCGCTGCTGCGCGGCACCGAGGCGATCGCCGCGGCCCGCGCCGTGTCCGGCGCCGCCGCCGCGGTGACCGGCGAGCAGGACGTGCGGGCCACGCTGGAGCGCCGGGACTCGTTCACCTCGAACTGGTCCGACGAGGGCCAGGTGCAGTGGGTGCAGGGCGCCGGGATCGACCTGGTCCGCGGCAGCGCCTGGCTCGACGGCGAGCGCACCGTGGTCGTCACCGGGGCCGACGGGACGGACACCCGGCTGAGCGCCACGCACGCCGTCGCGCTGTGCACCGGTTCGGAGGCCGCCGTCCCGCCGGTCGAGGGCCTGCGCGACGTCGGCCCGTGGACGCCGCGCGAGGCGACCAGCGCCAAGGAGGTGCCCGGCCGGCTCGTCGTGATCGGCGGCGGGTACGTCGGCTGCGAGATGGCGACGGCGTGGCGCGCGCTGGGGTCGGCGGTCACCGTGCTCGAGCGCGGCGAGCGGCTGCTGTCGGGCGCCGAGCCCACCGCCGGCGACGCGGTCACGGCAGCGCTGCGGGCCGCGGGCGTCGACGTCCGGACCCACGCCGAGGTGCGCTCGGCGCGCCGGGAGGGCCCCGAGGTCGTCGTCGGCACCTCCGACGGCGAGGTCCGCGGCGACGAGGTGCTGGTGGCCGTGGGTCGCCGGGCCCGCACGCACGACATCGGCCTGGAGACCGTCGGGCTCGAGGGCGGCGGCTACCTCGACGTCGACGACACGCTGCAGGTGCGCGGGCTGCCGTGGCTCTACGGCATCGGCGACGTCAACGGGCGCCGGCTGCTGACCCATATGGGCAAGTACCAGGCCCGCCAGGCCGGCGCGGCGATCGTGGGGCGCGCGCAGGGCCGCGACGTCGACACCTCCGACTGGTCGCCGTTCGTCGCCACCGCCGACACGCACGCGACCCCGTCGGTGGTCTTCACCGATCCGCAGGTCGCCAGCGTCGGCCTGACCAGCGCCCAGGCCCGCGAGTCCGGCCGCCCGCACCGGGTCGTGGAGTACCCGATCGGCAACGTGGCCGGGGCGGCGGTGCACCGGGACGGCTACGAGGGGACGGCGATCGCGGTCGTCGACACCGAGCGCGAGGTGCTGCTCGGGGTGACCTTCGTCGGGCACGACGTGGCCGAGCTGCTGCACTCGGCCGTCGTCGCCGTCGCCGGCGAGGTGCCCCTGGCCCGGCTCTGGCACGCCGTGCCGGCCTACCCGACGATCAGCGAGGTCTGGCTGCGGCTGCTCGAGACCTGGCGCGGCTGAGGATGGCCCGCATCGGGCTGGTCCTCCACCCGACCCGGGACTGCACCGCCGCCGTCCGCCAGGTGGCCGAGTGGGCCAGCGGCGGGGCGGCCGAGCTGGTGGCGGCCACCGCCGACGCCCGCCGCGTCGCCGTCGACGGCGTCACGCCGGTGCCGGAGGAGGTCCTGGCCGGCAGCTGCGACGGCATCATCGCGATGGGCGGGGACGGGACCATCCTCGGCGCCATGCGGCTGGTGAGCGGGCGGCCGGTCCCGGTGCTCGGGGTCAACCTCGGCCACCTCGGCTTCCTCGCCGAGGTCGAGGGCCGGGAGCTGCACGAGGCGCTCACCGCGATGGCCGAGGAGCGGGTCACCACCGAGTTCCGGGGCTGCCTGGTGGTCCGGCACCGGGACTGGGAGTGGCTGGCCTTCAACGACGCCGTGCTGGCCCGCGTGCCGGGGGAGGGGATGGTCAGCGCCACCCTCTCCGTCGGCGGGCAGCCCTACGGCCACCTGCGCTGCGACGCGGTGATCCTGGCGACGGCGATGGGCTCGACCGCGTACAACTACGCGGCCGGCGGGCCGGTGGTCAGCCCCGGCATCGAGGGCGTGCTCGTCACCCCGGCCGCGCCCATGTCGGGCATCTCCCGCACGGTGCTCCTGGACCCGAGCGAGCCGCTGCGGCTGGCCATCGAGGGCGGCTCGCCGGCCATGGAGCTCGACGGCGTGCTGGGCGGCCGGCTGCGCCCGGGCGACGAGGTGGAGGTGGCCTACCGGTCGCGCGCCGGGCAGCTGGTGCGGATCGCCGGGTCGCGCTCGGCGGCCCGCAGCCGGGTCAAGCTCTCGCTGATCGACCTGCCCTACCTGCCCGGCGAGCTCCTCGAGCTGCTGCCGCGGGAGCAGCGCGAGCGGTTGGGCGAGGCGCCCTATCCGCGCGCGCCCTGAGAGCTCACGGCAGCGGCACCGGCCGCGTCGTGGGGCGGGGCAGGTCGCCGTCCACGGTGGCGGTCACCGTCATCGAACCGAAGCGCGCGACCCCGCCGAGGAGCGTGAGGAAGGCGGTGTCGGCGGCGTCCCGCCCGGAGCAGATGCGCACCAGGGAGCCGGCCGGCGCCAGCCGGGTCGCGTCGACGGCGCACCACGTGCCGTCCACGTCGGCCTCGACGACGGCGTGGAAGTCCATCGGGTCCAGGCCCGGGGCGTAGACCGCGACCAGCCGGGCGGGCACCTCCAGCGCGCGCAGCAGGGTGGTGGTCAGGTGGGCGTAGTCGCGGCAGACCCCCTGACCGAGCAGCAGGGTGTCGACGGCGGTGTCGACCGGCCGGCTCGCTCCGGGGACGTAGTCCAGCCGGTCGTGCACCCACCCGGCGACGGCCGCCACCAGCTCGGCCCGCGCAGCCGTGCGGTCGAACTCCGCGGCGGCGTAGCCCTCCAGCAGGTCCGAGGGGCAGTACCGGCTGGGCCGCAGCGCCTCCGCGGCCGCCGCGGGGGTGACCGGGCGGGGCGGGCCGTCGCGGTCGACGGCGGCGGTGTACGCGACCGTCGTCGTCCCCTCGCGGAGCTGGACCCGGTGCACGCGGGCCTCGCCGACGGTGAACTCCTCGACTGCGGCCGGCTCGCCGTCGCACAGGACGGTGAGCTCCTCGGTGAGCGGCGCGGCGACCGCGACCTGCAGCAACGCCGTCGCCGGGCCGGTCGAGGACAGGGTCAGGGTGGCGGCGACGTCGGTGCGCATGGCGGCATCCTGACCTGCCCGCGACCGGGCAACCGGTCGGGAACACCGCCGTCCCACGACCGTCACCCGCCGGTCACGAGGCGCCGCCACCGAGTGCCCCCCGGTGCGCCACGTCCGAGCCCGGCGGGGCTCTGCAGTGACGTGCGCACACGGGCGAGCCGCGGCGGAACTGATCGGTGCGGCGCTCGGGCGGTCGACTTGATTCGGCGACCGAACGGCCGAAGTCCGGGACGAGCGCGTATCGGTACGTGCGTGACCCGAGTCGACTGGAGTTTCCCTTGATCATGATCCGCCGGATCGGAGCGCTCGTCCTCGCGCTCGCCGCCATCGTCGTCTGGTTCACCATGGCCCCCGAGGACGTCGAGACCCCGACGGTCCAGACGCAGGAGCAGGTTCGCGACCGCAGTAGCGAGATCAGCGGTGCCTTGGCGGACTACGAACTCAACGAGGCGCGCACCGCCGGGGCTCCGCAGCAGGCGGTCGTCAACGGCTGGGTCGCCAAGGACCTGCTCACCATCATCGCGGAACAGCAGAACGAGGCGTTGACCCGCCCTGAGGTGCCAGCGCCCCTACCGCCGGTTGTGCCCGATGACGAGCGGATCCCGGCCCTCATCGGTCTCGTCGTTCTCAGCCTCGCTCTGGTGGCCTCCACCTCCCCGCGCAGCGTCTCCGTAGGAGGTCCATCCCGACGAGGCGCTCAGCGAGCAGACGAGGCGGTGGACGAAGGAGCAACCTCCAGCGGCGCGATCAGCTGGCGAAGCGCCTGACAACCACCGCCGACGGTTGATCGACTACGGACCACGAGGACCCCTTCATGACCGAGCCGCATGACACAGCTCAGCCGGTGGGCGCTGAGGCCTCCACGCCGATCGCGCACGTGACTCCATACGCCAGGAACCCGCCCACTCATGCATCAACCAGGGGGTGGTTGCCCTGGGTGCTGGGCGGAGGAGGAGCGCTCCTCGGCATGCTCCTGGGCGCGGGCATCGCGGTCGCTGCCCTCGACCCGACGACCTCGGACGAGTACCGGGAACTTGAAGGACAGATGGCGGCGGAGCGTACTGCGGCGTTCGCGGCCCAGCGAGCCTCCGAGGAGGAAGCACGCGAGGCGATCGACGACGCTGAGGCCTCTGCCAGCAGCGCGTCCGCGTCGGCATCAGCTCGCGCGGCCGACCTGGAACAGCGTGAGGCTGACGTCGCGGTCCGCGAGCAAGCTGTCGCCGCTGTCGAGCAGCGGATCGCGACTACCTCGATAGGTCACGGCAGCTGGACCGTCGGACGCGACATCGAGCCCGGCACCTACCGCACCGCCCTTGCCGTCTCCGGGGACTGCTACTGGGGCATCTACAGGTCCGGCTCGAACGGTGACGACATCATCGAGAACGACATCGTCGTCGGCGGCTACCCAACGGTCACCTTGAGTGTCGGGCAGGACTTCGAGAACAACGGCTGCGGGACCTTCATCAAGGAGTGAGCGGCCAGGCGGTCTCCGCCCGTCCAAGGCGGTCAGAAAAAGCCTGTTACCGGACCGAGCAGTCCCGGGCTGCGCCCGGTCGGTGAGAGAGCTGGGCACTCACCGACCGGGCGGGACCGGTCAGCGGTCGCGGACCGGCGGGGTCTCGCCGGTGTCGTCCAGGACGGCGTACAGGTGCGGGACGTCGGGCAGCCCGTCGCGCGGCGGGGGCACGGGCGTGCCCGCCGGCTCGTCGTCGTCCCATGCGGAGCGGGCGTCGAAGGCGGCGGTCGGCGGGCCCGGCGGCGCGGGCGGCGGGACCGCCGGCCGCACCGGGAACGGCACGACCTCGCCGAGCGGCGCCGCCGGACCCGCGCCGGGCTCCTCGGCGGCGGTCGAGGCGGGTCCCTCCTCGGCGGGCGCCCCGACGACCGGCTGCTCCAGCGAGGCCGGCTCGGTGTCGGCCGCGACGATGACCTCCTCGGCCGTCAGCGGCTCGTCGTCGCGCACGCTGGCCGGCACCAGCTGCTCGACGACCGCGTCGTCGGGGACCACGGTCGGGCCGGGCAGCGGCGCGGGCCGGCCGAACGCGTACCCCTGCGCCATCCCGCAGCCGTGCTGGCGCAGCCACTCGGCCTGGTCGAGGTCCTCGATGCCCTCCGCGATGACCTGCAGCCCCATGCCGAGGCCGAGCTGGACCAGCCCCTGCACGAGGGCGGCGGTGGAGGGTTCGGTGACCACGTCGGCGACGAAGGATCGGTCGATCTTCACCGTGTGGATCGGCAGCCGGTGCAGGGCCGTGATGGCCGAGTAGCCGGTGCCGAAGTCGTCGAGGGCCAGGGTGACGCCGTGGTCGGTCACCTCGCTGACCGCCTGCAGCGTGGCGTCGGCGGCGAACAGCGCCGTCGACTCGGTGATCTCCAGCTCCAGCCGCTCCGGCGGCAGGCCCGACTCGGCCAGCGCCTCGATCACCAGGTCGGTGAAGCCGGGCTCGGCCAGGTGCCGGGCGGAGATGTTGACGTGCACCCGCAGGCCGGCCGGCCAGCCGGCCGCGTCGCTGCAGGCCTGCCGCAGCACCCACGCCCCCAGCCGGGAGGTGAGCCGGTTGTCCTCGGCGCAGGCCAGGAAGGCCCCCGGCGGGAGCAGCCCGCGGGTGGGGTGCTGCCAGCGGATGAGTGCCTCGTAGCCCAGCAGCGTCTCGTCCGACAGCGACACGATCGGCTGGTAGAACAGCCGCAGCTCGTCGCCCTCCAGGGCGTGCCGCAGGTCGGCCTCCAGCTGCAGCTGGTCGATCTCGTCGTCGGACAGCACGCCGTCGTAGACCTCGACGCGGGCCCGGCTGCCGTCGGACTTGGCCCGGGTGAGCGCGCCGTGCGCCTGGCGGAGGAGGTCGTCGGGGGCGACGTCGGAGCCGAGGGTGAGGCCGACGCTCGCCGACAGCACGATCTCGCGGTCGCCGACGGGGAAGGGGTCGTCGAGCACCGAGAGCAGGCGGTCGGCCAGTGCGCGCAGCCCGTCGAGGTCCTCGACGTCCTCGGCCAGGATGAGGAACTCGTCCCCGCCCAGCCGCACGGCGGTGTCCTCCACCCGGGTGCTCCAGCGCAGCCGGTCGGCCACCTGGGTCAGCACCTGGTCGGCGGCCTCGTGGCCGAGGGCGTCGTTGACCGCCTGGAACCGGTCGAGGTCCAGGTGCACGAGGCCGACCTGGAGGCCGCGACGGCGCGACAGCGCCAGGGCGTGGTTGAGCCGGTCGTTCAGCGCCCGCCGGTTGGGCAGGCCGGTGAGCGGATCGGTGAACGCGCGGCGGACCAGGTCCTCCTCGGCGCGGCGGCGGTCGGTGACGTCGACCAGCGAGAGGACGACGAAGTGCGCCCGGCCGTCGCTGCGGTGGACGACGTCGTGCGACTGCAGCGCGAACAGCTCGCTGCCGTCGGCGCGGCGCAGCCGGCGCTCGCCGTCGACGCGCAGCCACGGGTCCAGCGGCTCGGCGTCCTCGGCGGGCAGGTCGGGCACCGGCGCCTCATCCGGGTGGGCGAGCAGGTCGACGTGGCGGCCGACGAGGTCCTCGTGCGAGCGCCCGGTCATCGCGCACAGCGCCTCGTTCACCACGAGGAAGTGGCCGTCGAGGGCGACGAGCGCCTTCGGCACCGGTGCACCGAGGAACAGCGCGCGGAACAGCTGGCCGCGGTCGGCCAGCAGCGTGTCGATCGCCCGCAGCCGGCCGGCGGCGTCGTCGCCGCCCCGGCCGGACCGGGGGCTCGGGACGTCGTGGGCGTGCAGAGTCACCCGGACAGGGTGCTGCACCGGTGGCGCGCAGTGACGGAACCCGTCCCCGGTATGTCGTGGTCGACCGATCACGGAACGTGAGAACGGGAGGCGGCAGGGCAGCGAGTGATCGGTGTGACGAACGGGTCCGGGAATCCCGCCGTCCGCGCCGCCGCTGCACCGGGCATGAGTGCACTGCCGAAGCGGATCGGATTCCTCACCTTCGGGCACTGGCAGCCGGTCCCGGGCTCGCAGGTGCGCACGGCCCGCGACGCCCTGCTGCAGAGCGTGGAGCTCGCCGTCGCCGCGGAGGAGCTGGGACTGGACGGCGCCTACGTGCGGGTGCACCACTTCGCCCGCCAGCTGGCCTCGCCCTTCCCGCTGCTCACCGCGATCGCGATGCGGACGTCGCGGATCGAGATCGGCACCGGCGTCATCGACATGCGTTACGAGAACCCGCTCTACATGGCCGAGGAGGCCGCGGCCGCCGACCTGCTCGCCGGCGGGCGGCTGCAGCTCGGCGTCAGCCGCGGGTCACCGGAGACGGCGCTGCGCGGCGCGGAGGCCTTCGGCCACGTGCCGCCGGAGGGGACCACCGATGCCGACCTCGCCCGGGAGGGGACGGCGCTGTTCCGGGCCGCGATCGGCGGTGCGACCGTGGTCGACGCCGACCCGCGGATGACCGGCGGCGTGCGCGGCCGGCTCGCGGTCCAGCCGCAGTCCCCGGGCCTGTCCGACCGGATCTGGTGGGGCTCGGGCACCTTCGCCACGGCCGCCTGGACCGCCGAGCAGGGGATGAACCTGATGAGCTCCACGCTGCTGTCGGAGGACACCGGCGTGCCCTTCGACCAGCTGCAGGCCGAGCAGATCGAGCGCTTCCGCGCCGGGTGGGCCGCCGCCGGGTGGGAGCGGGAGCCGCGGGTGTCGGTGAGCCGCAGCGTGCTGCCGATCACCAGCGACCTCGACCGGCAGTACTTCGGCGGGGACCGCGGGTCCGCCGACCAGGTCGGCCTGCTCGAGGGCGTCCGGGCCCGCTTCGGCAAGAGCTACACCGGCGAGCCCGACGTCCTGGCCGAGGAGCTGGCCAAGGACGCCGCCGTCCGCGAGGCCGACACCCTGCTGCTCACCGTCCCCAACATGCTCGGCGTCGACTACAACGCGCACCTGCTCGAGACCGTCGTCCGGCACGTGGCACCGGCGATCGGGTGGGCGCCGGCCGGCCGCGGGTCGGCCGACCGGAGCTGAGCCGCCCGGGCGCGGGCCGGCCGGTCACTCGAAGGTGACGGTGCCCGCGGCGTCGATCAGCGCGGTCACGTCGGCGGAGTCGGAGGCGTCCTCGGCGTTCACCACGGTGCAGGGGACCGACAGGCCGTCCGCCGCGATGAGGACCGTGCGCTCCCCGGCGTCGCAGCTCGCCTCGACCTCCAGGCTCTCGTCGGCGAAGGCGTCGGCGAGCAGCGTCTCCACGTCGGTGAGCTGGACGTAGACGGCGTCGCTGGTGAACTCCACGGCGCCCTCGTCGTCGAGCTGGGTGATCGTGTACTCGAAGGTCTGACCCTGCAGGTCGACGGTGCAGGTGCTCGTGGTCCCCTGGGCCAGCTCGACGCCGGACGGGCAGTCGACGGAGGCCGGGGCGACCCCGGTCTGCTCCTGGACCTGGGCGCTGATCTGCCGCTCGGCGTCCGCGTCGTCCAGCGTCCCGGTGCCGAAGAGGAACAGGGCGCCGACACCGAGGCCGCCGAGCGCCACGATGCCCGCGGCGACCGAGCCGACGATCGCTCCGGTGCGCTTCTTCGGCGGGGCCGGGAAGCCGGCGCCCCCCTGCGGGAACGGCGCGTACTGCTGCTGCGCGGCGTACTGCGGCCCGTGCGGGCCGACGAAGCGGGGGTCCTGGATCTGGGTCACGGTCGTCCTCCTTCGGTGTGGGCTGGCAGGAGAACGGTGCGCCCGACCGCTTCGACGCGACTTGCGCCGCGCTTGCGACCGCCCGCGGATCAGCCGCGGGCCGCCCGCCGCGCGACCCGGCGGCGGTGCCGTCGCAGCACGCCGAGCCCGATCCAGAGGATCGCCCCGAGCACCGCCGTCACGATCGTGAACAGCCACAGCGGCCAGCTGAAGCGCCAGCCCAGGAAGGAGACCGTGACGTCGTCGCGGTTCTGCAGCATGAACAGCAGCAGCAGCCCCCCGCCGGCGATGGTGGCGACGAGGCCGCCACTGAGGCCGGCCCGCCCCGCCGCGCCGTCCGTTCCGGTGGTGCCCGGGGAACCGGGAACCTGCTGCGCCATGGTCGCCTCCTCGTGCCACGCCGGACGTTAGGAGCGGGAGGCGGCACGGGCATCACCCGGCGCGGACGACCGCTACCCGTGCACGGCGGGCCGGGTCAGCCCCGGCGCGTCCGGCGGCGCGTGGTCACCGTCAGGACGCCACCGACGACGACGAGCGCCGTGCCGCCGAGGACCCAGGGCAGCGGGTCGAAGCCGGTCATCGCCAGGCTCGACGGCGACGCGGCCGAGCCGGTGACGGTGGCCGAGGAGGCGCCGACGACGGGAGTGCTCCTCCCGCCGGTCGTACTGCCGCCCCCGGTGGTGGCGCCGCCCCCGGCAGAGCCACCGCCCCCGGTCGTGCCACCGCCCCCGGTCGTGCCGAGGGCGCCGTCGGGCGCGACGAGGGACAGGTAGCCGATGGTGCCGTCGGCCGCCACGGTGATCCAGACGGTGTCGACGCCCGGCGTGCCGTCCGGAGCGGTGCCCGTGAGCCGGATCTCGTGCCGTCCGGGCGGCACCGACATCGGCAGGTCGGCCAGCCTCCAGAAGGTGCCGTTCGAGTCGGTCGTCCCGGTGGCGAGGGTCGCCGGGACGGAAGGCAGCTCCGCCGTCCACGGGGAGTCCGGCATGAGGCCGCCGCCGGTGAGCTGGACGGGCGCGCCGGCGACCGGGTCGCCCGTTCCGAACAGGGGCTCGAGGTGCAGCGAGACGCCGTCGGTGCTCACCGGGACCGAGCGGATGTCGTCGACGAAGAGGATGGCCCCGGCAGCGCCGCCCCAGGAGGCGTCGTAGGTGCCCGAGACGAACACGAAGCGGTAGGTGCCGGCGGAGGGCAGGTCCACGCTCGCCGCCGTCCAGCCGGTGCTCTCGCCGGTCGAGTCGACGACCTCGAACTGGGTGCACGTGGTGACGTCCAGGACGTAGCCGAGCACGTGGTGGTCGTCGGAGGCGCCGGAGGCAGCCCAGTCGAGCCGGACGGTGCGGGGGCCGGCGGTGGTGAAGGCGTCGCTCACCGCGGCCGGGCCGTGCGCGACGTAGCCCTCGTCGCCGGCGTCCATGTCGCTGTAGAGCTCGAGCGCGGCGCTCGAGAGCTCGATGTCCTCGTCGTAGGCGGTGTCGCCGTCGACGGTGGTCGCGGTGAACGCCGGCTCGTCGCTCCAGTAGGAGGAGTCGCCGGCCGCAGGCACGTCGTCCGCCCGGACGGAGGGGTCGGGGATCGCGGTGTAGCCGGGCAGGACGTCGCTGTCGAAGCGGTGGGCGAAGTCGTGGTTCCCGATCCAGTCGGCGTGCTCCCAGATGCTGCGGGTGACACCCCCGTCGAGGACGTGGAAGTCGGTGCGGGTGTCGCTCCACCGGTCGGTGAAGCTGCCGTAGCGGATCAGGTAGGCGCCCGGCGCGTCCGGGGCGACCGCCGCGCCGGTCCCGTCGAGCCACACCTCGTCGGTCGTGCCGGGCACCAGGAGGGCGTCGTCCGTGCCGACCGGGACCGGCGACACGACCAACGGCCGCGCCTCGTCGGCGTAGTCGCGCAGCATGGTGTAGTCGCTGGTGTCCTGCGTCACGCAGCCGCCGAGGCTGGTCACCCCGAGGTCGACGAGGTCGTCGTGGAACGACCACCCGGTGACGACGGTCGAGCCGACCGGGTCGGTCTCGAAGTCCCCGTTGACGACGGTTCCACCGGCGGCGCCGGCGACCGCCAGGGGGAGGGGCACCGTCACGACGGCGGCCACCCCCACGACGGCCAGGGTGGAACGGCGGTTCATGGCACCTGCTCCTCAGCGGTCCTTCCGTGCGCACGTCCGCACGACCGCGGCGGAAGGTAGGTCCGTCGACGCGCCGGGTCAGCGACGAGCCGGTGGGTGGGCACCGCGTCGTGGCAGGTGGGACGGGCGGGTCCCCATGCAGCGCACCCGTGATACGGCCGGTGCGGAGCCGGATATGTGGGGCTCAGCAGGTGCCGCAGCGGCGGACGGCGTGGTGGGTGGCCGTCGCCGCGACGTGGGCGCTGTCACGGGAGGAGAAGGGGCCGTGCCAGCGGCCGCTCGCCGGCCGGCTCCCGGACCTGCCCGCACCGTGGTTGCAGTAGGTGCAGTGGGCGAGGTGGATGGTGGCCCGGTCGCCGCGGCGGTCCTCGTACACCCAGTACTGCACGGCGCGACCGTAGCCGGGTGCTCCGACGATCCACCGACAACGGCGACGGCGCGCCCGGCAGGGATCGAACCTGCGACCAAGTGCTTAGAAGGCACCTGCTCTATCCGCTGAGCTACGGGCGCTCTGGACCCGATCATCGCACCCGGTACCGCCGCAGCACGGCAGCATGACCGCCGTGGACCTGACCGACTTCCTGCGCGCACGGATCACCGAGGACGAGCGGGCCGCCAAGGGTGCGACCGCCGGCCCCTGGCGGTGGTACCCCGGCCGGGCCGGCCTGCCCGCGTTCCTGGAGTCCACCGGCGCCACGGCGACGCACTGGGTGGAGGGCCAGTCGTTCGAGGCGCCCACCGTCGTCCTGGGCAGCAACCAGAACTCGATGCTGCGGGTCCGCGGGCGCGACGCCGAGCACATCGCCGCGTGGAACCCGGCCCGGGTGATCGCCGAGTGCCGGGCCAAGCGCCGCGTCGTGGAGGCCGCGGACGGGCCCGGGGTGGACGCCGGCACGCACGACCTGGTGCTGCGCACCCTCGCGCTGCCCTACGCCGGGCACCCCGAGTACCGGGAGGAGTGGCGCGTCTGACGCCGCGGTCCACAACCGGGAGCGCCGTCCACAGGTGACGTCGGGACGCCGCCGCCTGCCCCGGGACGGCGGAGGGTCGCAGACGGCCGGCACGGAGCCGGTCGCGCCGGTCCGGCGCACCAACCCGAGGAGAGACAGTGCCCGACACCGAGATCACCGTGGTGGGCCGCGTCGCCAGCGCGCCACGCCGTGCCCGGCTCGACAGCGGCAGCACCGTGACCAACTTCCGCATCGCGTCCACGGCCCGGCGCTTCGACCGCGCCACCCAGGAGTGGGTCGACGGCGAGACCTTCTGGTCCGACGTGGAGTGCTGGGACGACCTGGGCGGCAACGTGATCCGCAGCCTGAGCAAGGGCGACGCGGTCGTGGTCGTCGGCCGGCTGTGGACCCGCGACTACGAGTCGGCCAACGGCCGGGGCAGCACGTCGCAGATCCGTGCCGAGGCCGTCGGCCCCGACCTGCGCCACGGCTGGGCCGAGTACCGGCGGGCGGCGCGCACGCAGCGCCCGGAGGAGTCCCCGGCCGAGGGAGCCGACGCCGGCGCGGGCGAGGCGCCGCCCGACGAGCCGGCCGGGGAGGACTACATCGACGCCTCGGCGGCGTTGTCCTCGGTGGACCCCGGTCAGGAGGTCCGGGAACCGGCGTTCAGCTGAGGGCCCGGAACTGGGAGGATCGGGGGAGAGAACGCAGGAGGCGGGGCCGGCCCGGCCGGCTCCGCCGCCGCCTCGCGAACCCGACGGAAGGCTCTCTGGCCCAGTGGCTCAGTACATCTACACGATGGTCCGCGCCCGCAAGGCGCACGGCGACAAGGTGATCCTCGACGACGTCACCCTGTCGTTCCTCCCCGGCGCCAAGATCGGCGTCGTCGGCCCGAACGGCGCCGGCAAGTCGACGGTCCTCCAGATCATGGCCGGCATGCAGCAGCCGTCCAACGGGGACGCCACCCTGGCGCCCGACGCGACGGTCGGCATCCTGCTGCAGGAGCCGCCGCTCAACGAGGAGCTCGACGTGCGCGGCAACGTCGAGGAGGCGGTCAAGCCGCTGCGCGACGCGCTGACGCGCTTCGAGGAGGTCAGCGCGGCGATGGGCGAGCCCGACGCCGACTTCGACGCGCTGCTGGCCGAGCAGGGCGAGCTGATGGAGGTCATCGAGCAGCACGACGGCTGGGAGCTCGACGCCCGCATCGAGCAGGCCATGGACGCGCTGCGCTGCCCGCCGGGCGACGCCGACGTCACGGTCCTCTCCGGCGGCGAGCGGCGCCGGGTGGCGCTGTGCAAGCTGCTGCTGGAGGCGCCCGACCTGCTGCTGCTCGACGAGCCGACCAACCACCTCGACGCCGAGAGCGTGGCCTGGCTCGAGCAGCACCTGGAGAAGTACGCCGGCACCGTCGTCGCGGTCACCCACGACCGGTACTTCCTCGACAACGTCGCCCAGTGGATCCTCGAGCTCGACCGCGGCCGGGCCTACCCCTACGAGGGCAACTACTCCACCTACCTGGAGACCAAGGCCGCCCGGCTGCAGGTCGAGGGCGCGAAGGACGCCAAGCGGCAGAAGCGCCTCAAGGAGGAGCTGGAGTGGGTCCGCTCCGGCGCCAAGGCCCGCCAGGCCAAGAGCAAGGCCCGCCTCGCGCGCTACGAGGAGATGGCCGCCGAGGCCGACAAGTACCACAAGCTGGACTTCGAGGAGATCCAGATCCCGCCGGGTCCGCGGCTGGGCAACGTGGTCGTCGAGAGCCATGCCCTGACCAAGGGCTTCGGTGACCGGCTGCTCATCGACGGGCTGTCGTTCACGCTGCCCCGCAACGGCATCGTCGGCGTCGTCGGGCCCAACGGCGCCGGCAAGACCACGCTGTTCAAGATGCTGGTCGGCGAGGAGAAGCCCGACGACGGCGACGTCAAGGTCGGCGAGACGGTGAAGATCTCCTACGTCGAGCAGAGCCGCGGCGGCATCGACCCGAAGAAGACGCTGTGGGAGGTCGTCTCCGACGGCCTGGACCACATCAAGGTCGGCAACGTGGAGATGCCGTCCCGGGCCTACGTCGCCGCCTTCGGCTTCAAGGGCCCGGACCAGCAGAAGCCGGCCGGCGTCCTCTCCGGCGGTGAGCGCAACCGGCTGAACCTGGCGCTGACCCTCAAGCAGGGCGGCAACCTGCTGCTGCTCGACGAGCCGACCAACGACCTCGACGTCGAGACGCTGACCAGCTTGGAGAGCGCGCTGCTGGAGTTCCCCGGCTGCGCCGTCGTGGTCAGCCACGACCGGTGGTTCCTCGACCGCGTCGCCACCCACATCCTCGCCTACGAGGGCGACTCGAAGTGGTTCTGGTTCGAGGGCAACTTCGCCGACTACGAGAAGAACAAGGTCGAGCGGCTCGGCCCCGAGGCGGCGCGCCCGCACCGGGCGACCTACCGCAAGCTCTCCCGCGACTGAGGAAGGACCACCCTGCCCCCCACCCCTCGCAGGCTCGGGGTGGGCCCCTGCAGGGTGGCCGACGACCGGCCGGCCGGAGCTCCCGCTCCGGCCGGCCGGCGCCGTCTCCGGGCCCTCCCCGCTGTCGATCCCCGCGGAGGGCTCGTTCCGACGCCCGACGAGCCGCCGGTGTGCAGTCGTCCACCGCATTCGACGGCGCAGACGTGGACGTCTGTACAGGGGCCATCGACGAGACCGCGGTCCGGACCGCCGAACTCGTGCAGGGCCGATCGGACGAGCCGGAGGTGGTCGACGTCACCGGTCCTGACGCCGTAGCACGCCAGCGCGGCGACGGCGGCCGGGGCGTCGTCCGCGTCCGCCGTCCAGGCGGCGGCGTCCCGGGGACGGGCGGTCAGCGCCGGGGGTGGGCCACGCGCGGATGCTCGAGGCCCCCGACTCCGTGGCGCCGTGGGTCCTCGCCCTCCCTGCCGTCTAGGTCGCCGTCTTGGTCGCCGTCCGCGGGTCTCGGTGTCGGATCCGCCGCCGGGTGCGGCAGGGTGGGCCCGTGAGGCACACCGTGCAGGTCCCCATGCGCTGGTCGGACATGGACGCCTACGGGCACGTCAACAATGTCGTCTTCCTGCAGTACTTCGAGATGGCCCGCGTCGACCTGTTCTTCGAGCGGGCGTCGCTGGAGGAGCGCACCGGCCTGCGCAGGGGCACGGTCGTGGCCTCGCACGAGATCCGCTACCTGCTGCCCGTCGTCTACACCGCCCGGCCGCTGGACGTGCAGATCTGGGTGTCCGGCATCCGCGCGGCCGCCTTCACCTGCCACTACGAGGTGTTCGACGGCGACCGGCTGGCGGTCACCGGGAGCACCCTGCTGGTGCCCTACGACTTCACCATCGCCCGCCCGCGGCGGCTCGCGCCGGACGAGAAGGAGTTCCTGGCCCGTTGGACCGGGGAGCCGGCCGACCCGCGGTGAGCACGGAGGCGGCGGCGCGGGACACCGCTCAGCGCGCGTACCCGTCCTGCACCACACCGCTGCCGGCGTGCATCCAGTCCCTCGGCGGGGCGGTCTCCACGACGCGCTTGCCCAGCGGGAACAGCCCGACGGCGGCCAGCTTGAACGACGCGATGCCGAACGGGATCCCGATGATCGTCAGGCAGAACGCGATCCCGCTGACCACGTGGATGACGGCCAGCCACCACCCGGCGACCAGGAACCACAGCAGGTTGCCGATGGCCGAGGCCACGCCGGCGCCCGGCGCCCGCACCGTCGTCCGCCCGAACGGCCAGACGACGAAGAAGGCCAGCCGGAACGCGGCGATGCCGAAGGGGATCGTCACGACCAGGAGGCAGGCCAGCACCCCCGCCAGCAGGTAGGCCAGGGCGAGCACCCACCCCTGCAGCACCAGCCAGACCACGTTGAGCACCAGACGGAGCATGTCCACGACCGGCTCACGTGCGGGCACGGTCAGCCGTTCCCGGCCCGGTGGCCTCAACCGATCGGGGGCGCCGGGGCGGGGGGTGCGGCGAACCGGGCACCGGCCGCGGCCAGCCGGTCGTCGTAGGCGGTGGCGAGGTCCCGCAGCGCCGCGCCGCAGTCGCCGGTGAAGGCCGGACCGTGCATCGGTGCCAGGGTGGCCGGCTGCAGCGCGGCCAGCCCGCGCATGGCCGGTCCGGTGGCCGGGGTCAGGCACGTGGCGGCGAAGACGTCCTCGGCCTGCAGCGCCGGGCCCACCACGTCCCGCTCGGTCACCGCGGGGCTGTCGCCCAGCGCGGTGAACAGGTCCCCGCACAGCAGCGTCCCGGTGGTCTCCTCGAACAGCACACCGGCGTCCCAGCCGTGCGGCACGTGCGGGGTGTCGATGTGCCGCAGCCGTCGGCCGCCGATGTCGATGACCTCGCCGTCGGCCAGCGGCCGGGGTGGCCGGTCGGCCAGGTCCTCGACCGAGACGATGCAGCCCATGGCGCCGTGCGCCACCTGGGCCTGCGGCGCTGCGGCGAGCCAGTCGTTCATCGCCCCGCACTCGTCGGCCTCGACGTGGCCGAAGGTGATCCAGCGCAACCGGTCCACCGGCACCACCCGTGCCATCGCCTCGGCGACGAGCGGGAACAGCGCCCGTGGCCCGGTGTGGAACAGCAGCGGCTCCTCGCCCAGCACCAGGTACTGGTCGAACTGGAAGTCGGCGTCCGGGACGTACGTGCACAGCCGGTAGATGTCCGGGGCGATCTCGTCGACGCGCGTCTGCACCGGGCCTCCTCGTGGGCGTCCCCCCGTGCGGGACGCCAGTGTGGCGCCGGGGAGCCCGGGCGGCCAGGCCTCCCGGCGCGGTCCCGGCCTCAGGCCGGCGCCGGGTGGGTGACGCGCAGGGCGAGCGCGATCGCCCCGGCGTCACCCAGCGCCGCGCCCTCGGCCAGTGCGGCCTCGGCGGCCGGCCCGAGCGCCGCACGCAGCCGCCGCTCGGCCTCGGCCTCCCGGCCCGAGTCCGCGCCGAACGGGCGCGGTGCGCGCTGGCTGGCCCGCAGGGCACCCAGCAGGACGGCGGCGTCCCGGCAGCGGCCGTCCCGCGCCAGGGCCTCCACCAGCGCCCGCACCGCCACCCACAGCTGCGTCCACGCCCCCAGCCGGTGCCAGGTGTCCACGAGCGACCGCAACTCGACCAGGCCGCGGGAGCCGGCGGCGTGGCGGCGCAGCCCCGCGGTGAGCAGCGTGTGCCGGGCGATGCCGGCCACGAACGAGGAGTCCGCCGCCTCCGCGCGGGCCACCGCCTCGCGCAGGCAGCTCTCCGCGTCCGGCTCCGACCGCTCGGCCCGCCGCTCGCCGCGGGCGTAGGCGGCCCAGGCGTGTCCGGTGGGCGAGTCCAGCCGGGCGGCCAGCTGCAGCAGCGCCGCCTCGTCCGCCGCGGCGGTCGCGTCGTCGCCCGCGTAGGTGTCGGCGAGCAGCTCGTCGACCACCGCGGCGAGCTCGAGCTCCACGTCCCCGGACGCCGCTCCGAGGGCGGCCGCGGCGGCGGCGGCCCGGCGGCCGGCCGCCACCTCCCCCCGGAAGGTGTGCACGTTGGCCAGTGCCTCGTGCGCCCAGCCGGTGGCCGCGGTGGCCGCGGTGTCTCCGGTGTCGCCGCCGGCGGTGATCGCGGCGCGGGCCCACTGCTCGGCCCGGTCGAACTCCCCGCGCTGCCATCCCGAGGTCGCCAGCAGGCCGAGCAGCCGCACGGCGAGCGGGTGGCCCGGCGGCCGGGCGGTCCTGGTCGCCGGGTCGAGGACCCCGGCGACGGTCAGCGCCCGCTCGGTCATGAGGACCAGGTCGGCCCGCCCGCGCAGCCAGGCGAGCTCGGCCGCCGGTTGCGAGAGCCGGAGCAGGTCCTCCACCGGCCCGTGCTCGCACAGCCACGCGTGCGCCCGGCGCAGGTCGGCCAGGTGGGCGTCGAAGCGGGCGACGGCCGCGGGCTCCGCCGGGCCGCGGCGCCCCGCGCAGACCTCCTCGGCCAGGGCGACGGCCCACGCGGCGTGCCGGGCCCGCAGCGCCGGCAGTGCGGGGTCGCGGGCCAGCCGCGCTCGGCCGAACGCCCGCAGCGTCTCGAGCATCCCGAAGCGTGCGGGCGTGCCGGGCACCCGCACCACCAGCGACCGCTCCACCAGCTCCGGCAGCGCGGCGGCGTCCCCGCAGACGGCGGCCACCGCCGCGCGCTCCACCGGCCCCGCGAAGACCGCCAGCCGTTCGAACAGCCGCTGCTGCCGCGGGTCGAGCAGCCGGTGCGACCACGCCACCACCTCGCGCAGGGACCGGTGCCGCGGTGCCGCGGTCCGCCGGCCCCCCGCCAGCACCTCGCCGTCGGAGGACTCGAGGGCCTCGAGCAGCCCGCCCACCCCCAGGACACCGATCCGCGCGGCGGCCAGCTCGAGGGCCAGCGGCAACCCGTCCAGGCGCCGGCACAGCCGGGCCACCGGCTCGCCGTCGAGGACGGCGTCCGGGTGCTGGGCGGCCACCCGGGCACGGAGCAGCGCCACCGCCTCGATCTCCGCCAGCGGCTGCACCGGGTGGACGTGCTCGCCGTCGACGCGCAGCGCCTCGCGGCTGGTGGCCAGCACGTCGACGCCCGGGGCGGCCATGACGACCGCCTCGACCAGCGCGGCGACCTCGTCGGCGACGTGCTCGCAGTTGTCGAGCAGCAGCAGCTGCCGGCGCACGGTGAGCACGCTGAGCACCCGGTCGACCACCGGCTCGGACCCGGTGCCGGCGACCCGCAGCGCGGCGGCGACGGCGGGCTGGACGTCGTCCCCGCTGCCCCGGCCGAACTCGACGAGCACGACGCCGTCGGCGTAGCGGCCGGCAACCGCGGCGGCCACGTGCCGGGCCAGCCGGGTCTTGCCCACGCCGCCCGGCCCGCACAGCGTCACCACGCGGCACCGTGCGAGCAGGACGTCGACGGTGGCGAGGTCGCCGTCCCGGCCGACGAGGGAGCTCACCGGCACCGGCACCGGCACCGGCAGCGGCGGCGGGGTCGGCCGGGCCGCCGGGGCCGGCGGCGGCGGGGCCGCCGGTGCCACCACCGGCTCGAGCTCCTGCCGCAGCACCTGCGACTCCAGCCGCCGCAGCTGCGGGGACGGGTCCAGCCCGAGCTCGTCGGCCAGCCGCCGGCGCAGCGCCGCCAGCGCGGCCACCGCCTCGGCCTGCCGGCCGCAGCCGGCCAGCGCCCGGGCGAGCAGGGCGACCGCGCCCTCGCGCAGCGGCTGCTCGGCGACCAGCGCCTCGGCCGCGGCGACCGCGTCGGCGGTGCGCCCGAGCTCCAGGAGCACCCGCCCCCGGGCCTCGGCGGCCTCGGCGCGCAGGCCCTCCAGCGCTGCGGCGGCCGGTTCGGCGTCCGGCCCCTCCAGGTCCGGGTACGGGCGGCCCCGCCACAGCGCCAGGGCGGCGTCCAGCCGGGCCAGCCGCTGCGTCGGGCCCCCGCCGTCGTCGGCCACCGCCTCGGTGAAGGCGGTGACGTCGACCTCCCCGCCCGGGGCGACCAGCCGGTAGCCGGTCGGCAGCGTCTCCACCCGGACCGCCGGCGGCAGCGCCCGGCGCAGCCGCGCCACGACCGTCTGCAGGGCCCCGCCGGGGTCGGCCGGGGGCGTCCCGGGCCAGATCCGGTCGACCAGCGCGTCGGCGGACACGCCGTGCGGAGCCGCGGCCACCAGCGCCGAGAGAAGACGGCGCTGCCGCTCGGAGCGCAGGGGCACCCCCTCCAGCAGCACCGGGCCGAGGACGGCGACGGCGGGCACGGCCCCAGGGTGACCGCGCCCCGGCGGGTGCGGAAGGGCCGAGCGGCACCTGACAGCCCGCCGAGGGCGCGGTGACAGCGGCCCTCCCCACCATCAGCGGCGACCACCACCGACGGGAAGGACCCCCCATGACCGCGACCGAGACCCGCCCCGCCACCGACGCCGCCGCGACCGAGGCGCTCGCCGGCCGGCTGTTCGACACCGTGCTCGCCGTCCTCGACGCGCAGGCCGTCTACCTCGGCGACCGGCTCGGCTGGTACCGCGCCCTGGCCGGCGCCGGCCCGACGACCTCCGCGGAACTGGCCGCCCGCACCGGCACCGCCGAGCGGTACGCCCGCGAGTGGCTCGAGCAGCAGGCGGTGACCGGCATCCTCACCGCGCAGGACGACCCGGCCCGGCCCGGGGACGCCGCCGCCCGCCGCTTCACCCTCCCCGCCGCGGCGGTCGAGCCGTTCACCGACGGGCTGAGCCCGGCGCACGTCGTCCCGCTCGTCCGGTTCGTGGTCGGCGCCGGCAAGCAGGTCGACGCGCTCGCCGAGGCCTACCGGACCGGCGGTGACGTCTCCTGGGAGCAGCACGGCATCGACGCCCGGGAGGCGCAGGCGGCCGCCAACCGGCCGTTGTTCCTCGGCGCGCTGGGCCGCGAGCACCTGCCGTCGATCCCCGACGTGGACGCGGCGCTGCGTGCCGGCGGCCGGGTCGCCGACGTCGGCTGCGGGTTCGGCTGGTCGGCCATCGGCATCGCGCTGGCCTACCCGGAGGCGACCGTCGACGGGTTCGACGTCGACGAGCCCTCGGTGCGCGCGGCCCGCCGCAACGCCGAGGAGGCCGGCGTGGCCGACCGCGTCCGCTTCTCCGTGGCCGACGCGGCCACCGTCGACGGGCACTACGACGTGGTGACCGCGTTCGAGTGCATCCACGACCTGCCCGACCCGGTGGCGGTGCTGGCCGCCATGCGCCGGCTCGCGGGGGAGTCCGGGACGGTCCTGGTCATGGACGAGCGGGTCGCCGAGGCCTTCACCGCTCCCGGCGACGAGATCGAGCGGCTGATGTACGGCTACAGCCTGGTCTGCTGCCTCGCCGACGGGATGTCGACCAGCCCCTCGGCGGGCACCGGCACGGTGATGCGCCCGGCGACGCTGCGCGGGTACGCCCGGCAGGCGGGCTTCGCCGATGCCGAGGTCCTCGACGTGGCCGACGACTTCTTCCGCTTCTACCGGCTCGTCCGCTGATCCGCCGCCCCCGCTTCCCCGCCGACGGGGCACCTCCCCGGCGCGGGGGGGCCTGGGGCGGGGGGGCGCGGGGCGGGCGGGGGGGGTGGGGGGTGGCGGGGGGGGTGGGGGTGCGCTG
>NZ_JBJNRJ010000007.1:85925-93467 GCF_046233715.1 Trujillonella humicola
CCCCCCCCCCCCCCACCCCCCCCCCCCCCCCCCGCCGGGCCCCCCCCCGCCCGCCGGGCCCCCGCCGGCGGGACGGCGCGAGGCGTGAGGCGGGGGAGCGGGGAGGCGGGGGGGCACGGCCTACCCTGCGTGCCGTGCTCCCGACGGACGTCGCCGCGGCCGCGGATCCGGTGACCGCCGTGCTGGCGGCCGCCGACCGCGGGGGTCTGCTCGCCCTCCGGACCTCGGGCACCACGGACCGCCCCCGGGTCGTCGTCCGCACCGCCGCCTCGTGGGCCGACTCGTTCCCGCACGTCTCGGCCCTGGCGGGCATCGACGGCTCGGCCCGGGTCTGCGTTCCCGGGCCCCTGTCGGCGACGATGAACCTCTTCGCCGCCGTGCACGCCCGGGCGACCGGGGCGGTGCTGGTCGCCGCCCCCGAGCAGGCCACCCACGTGCACCTCACCCCGGCAGCGCTCACCGCCGCGCTGCGGGACGGCGCGGACCTGGCCGGTCGCACCGTCGTCGTCGCCGGGGACCGGCTGCCCGCCGGCCTGGCGGCGCGGGCCGCGGCGGCCGGCGCCCGGGTGGCCCACTACTACGGCGCCGCGGAGCTGTCCTTCGTCGCCTGGGGCACGCACGAGGAGGATCTGCGGCCGTTCCCGGACGTCGACGTCGAGGTCCGCGACGGCCGCATCTGGGCCCGCTCGCCGTTCCTGTCCCGCGGCTACCTCGACGGCGACGGGCCGTTCACGACGGGCCCCGACGGGTTCGCGACCGTCGGCGACCGCGGGCGGCTGGCCGGCGGGCTGCTCACGGTCACCGGGCGGGGAGCCGACGCCGTCCTCACCGGCGGGGCCACCGTGCTCGTGGGGGACGTCGAGCGGGCGCTGCACCGGGCCACCGGGGCCGAGGTCCTGGTCGTCGGCGTGCCGCACCCGCGGCTGGGGGCCGTCGTGGCCGCCGTCCTCCCCGACCCGGCGGTGCTGCCCCGCGCCCGCGCGGCCGCCCGCGCGGTGCTCCCCGCCGCCCAGCGCCCCCGCCGCTGGTTCGCCCTCGACCGGCTGCCGCTCACCCCTGCCGGCAAGGTCGACCGCGCCGCGGTGGCCGAGCTGGCCGCCCAGGGGCGGCTCGCCCCGGCGGGTGCGCCGTGACCGGCGCCCCGGTCGTCGTCGCCGCCCGGCGCACCGCGATCGGGACGGCGGGGCACGCGCTCGCCGCGTGCACCGCGGCCGACCTCGCCGCCGCGGTGCTCGCCGACCTCGCCGCCGGGTTGCCCGCGGACGTCGACGTCTCCGAGGTCGTCCTGGGCAACTGCACCGGCCCGGGCGGCGACGTCGCCCGGGTGGCCGCGCTGCAGGCCGGGCTCCCGATCAGCGTGCCGGGGCTGACCGTCGACCGGCAGTGCGGCAGCGGGCTGGCCGCGATCGTGCTCGCGGCGGCCCAGCTGCGCGCGGGCGAGACCGGTGCCGTGCTCGCCGGTGGCGTGGAGTCGGCCTCCACCGCCCCGTGGCGGATGTGGCCGCCGCGCGGCGAGGAGCCCCCGGTCCGCTACACGCGCGCGCCGTTCGCCCCGGCCTCCCTCGGCGACCCGGACATGGGGCCGGCCGCCGAGCTCCTCGCCCGCGAGCAGGGCATCGGCCGGGCGGCCCAGGACGCCTACGCCGCCCGCTCGCACGCCCGGGCGGTGGCCACCCAGCGGGCCGGCGGGTTCACCGCCGAGATCGTCCCCGTGGGCGGCGTCGACCGGGACGAGCGGCCCCGCCCCGGGCTCACCGTGGAGCGGCTGGGCCGGCTGCGCCCGGCGTTCGTGCCCGGGGGCGCGGTCACCGTCGGCAACGCGTGCGGGGTCAACGACGGCGCCGCGGCGGTCACGCTCGTCGACGCCGGCACGCACCGCCGCCTCGGGCTGCCCGGGCTGCGCGTGCTGGCCACCGCGACCGCCGGGGTGGACCCGAACCGCCCGGGACTGGGCATCGTGCCCGCGGCCCGCGCGGCCCTCGACCGGGCGGGACTGGGCCTCGACGCGGTCGACGTGGTCGAGTTCAACGAGGCCTTCGCCGGGCAGGTGCTCGCCTGCTGCGCGGAGCTCGGGCTTGACCCGGAGCGGGTCTGCCCCGAGGGCGGCGCGCTGGCGCTGGGCCACCCGTGGGGCGCCTCGGGCGCCGTCCTCGCCGTCCGGCTGTTCAGCCAGCTGGTCCGCAGCGGCCGGGGCGGCACCGGCCTGGCCGCCATCGCCGTCGGCGGCGGGCAGGGCGTGGCGGTGGTGGTCGAGGCGGTCTGAGTCAGACGCGGCGCGGCACCGGCCGGCCGGGCCCGGTGGGCGCGCCGCGCCGCGCGGCCTCCTCCTCCGGCACCGGGCGGACGACGGCGCCCTCGGCGATCGGCGCGCCGGCGAACACGGCTGCGTTGACCCCGCCGCGGTGCGCCATGGCCTTGACGAGCCTCGCGCCGGTGAGCCGCTCCAGGTGGGTGCAGGGCGGGCAGCGCTTCATGCCGAACAGCAGCGCGTCCCCGACGGCGAACCAGCGGCCGACCAGCTCGGGCAGCGCGACGCCGCGGGTGACCAGGTTGCGGCGGGTGTCGCCGGGCGCCAGCGGCACACCGGCCTCGGCGGCCACCGCGGCGACGTCGTCGGCGTCGATCAGCGTGAGCTGCTTCTCCAGGTCCGGGTACTGCGCCCAGGTGCCGCCGCCGAGGGCGTAGCGGTCGCCCTCCAGCCCGACCCCGGCGATCAGCCGGCCGGCGGGCAGCCGGGTCATCGGCGCGGCCGCCGCGGGGGTCGACCAGATCTCCAGCAGCGTGCCCGTCACGGCGCCGATGCTGCCCGACGCCGCCGGGTCGCCGGCGCGGGGGAGTCCGCGCCCCGGGCGTCCAGCGCCTCGCCGAGGGTGGCCGCCATCCGCAGCACCTGCACCAGCAGCGGCACCAGCGCCTGGAAGCGGAAGCCCTGCGCGCCGCGGGCGGCCTGCGCGTCGCGGATCCGCTGCGCCCGCTCGGCGACCAGCGGGACGAACCGCAGCGTCATCGCGATGACCAGGCCGATCCGCGCCGGCCGGACGCCGAGCACCGCCAGCGGCCGGGCCAGCCACTCCACGACGGCGACCAGCTCGGTCACCCGCGTGGTCGCGGTCACCACCGCGGCGGCCGCGACCAGCGCCAGCAGCCGCAGCACGACGAGCGCGCCGGCGCGCCAGTCGGTGACCACGAGGTGGAAGGCGAACAGCAGGACCAGCCACGGCCACACCGGGCGGACCTGCGCGAGCACCGCGCGCCACGGCAGCCGGGCGGCGGCCAGCCCGACCAGCAGGACGGCGACGAGCGTCCCCGCGGCCGCCGCCAGGCCGTCGAGCAGGAACAACCCGACCGCCAGCGCGGCCAGGGCCCCGAGCTTGAGCCCGGCCGGCGCCCGGTGCACGGGGCTGGCGACGGGCACGTACAGCGACAGGGTCATGACATGTGGTCCACGTACCAGCGGACGGTCTCGGCCGGGGCGCCGTCGGCGGCCACCCGCCCGTCGGCGAAGACCAGCACCCGGTCGAATCCGGCCAGCAGGTCCAGGTGGTGGGTGACGACGACGACGTCCTGCTCGAGCGCCTCGATCACGCGGGCCACCCGGCGGGTGTTGGTCAGGTCGAGCAGCGTGGTCGGCTCGTCGAACACCACCCGCTGCGGCTCCATCACCAGCACCCCGGCGATGGCCAGCAGCTGCTTCTGCCCGCCGCTGAGCAGGTGCGCGGGGTGGTCGCGGTGCCCGGCCAGGCCGTAGCGCTCCAGCACCTCGGCGACCCGTCGTGCCCGCTCCTCGGGCGCCACGCCGAGGTTGGTGAGGCCGAACTCGGCGTCCTCGGCGACGGTCGGGTGGACGATCTGCGCGTCCGGGTCCTGGAAGACGAACCCGACCCGGCGGCGGACCTCCCGCAGCTGCGTCCGGGTGTCCAGGCCGTCGACCAGCACGGTGCCGGAGCTCGGGACCACCAGGCCGTTGAGCAGGCGGGCGAACGTGCTCTTGCCCGAGCCGTTGGCCCCGACCACGCCCACGCGGTGCTCGGCCAGGGTGAGCGTGACGTCGCGCAGGACGGCGCGCTCGCCGTAGTCGTGGGAGACGTCGCGCAGCTCGATCGCCGTTCGGGGGAGGTCGGCGGCGGCGGCGACCTCGGCCGCCCGCCGTCCCCAGCGCACGGCTCAGCCCGCCGCCGGCCGTCGGCGGGGCAGCTCGATGACCGGGTAGGCCTTGTGCACGCCGACCGCGACGACCGAGGCGATCCCGGCCTTGACCACGTCGCCCGGGACGAACGCCAGCGCCCCGGTGGCGGCGGCGGACAGCGAGACGTCGCCGTAGACGGCGGTGAAGGGGATGCCGAGCGCGTAGATGACGGCCACGCCGCCGGCCAGGTTGGCCACCATGGCCCAGGCCAGGTTGAACCGCCGCCAGGTCAGCTGGGTGAGCAGGCCGATGACGAAGGCGCCGAGCGTCCAGCCGTACAGGTAGCCCGCCGACGGGCTGGCGAACCAGACCAGGCCGCCGCGGCCGCCGGACAGCAGCGGGACGCCGGCGGCCACGACGGCGAGGAAGGTGAGCACGGCCAGGGCTCCCCGCCGGGCACCGAGGACCGAGCCGGCGAGCATGACGCCGAGCGTCTGCGCGGTGATCGGCACCGGGATGCCCGGGACCGGCACCGGCGGGATGAGCCCCAGCGCCGCGATGATCGCGGCGAACAGGGCGACGTAGGCCAGGTCCCGGCTCTTCACGGACGGCTCCTCGGGTGGTTCGGCGGAGGCGGCCGGCTCCCGCCCGGCCCCCCGCGGGAAGGTACCGGAGGGGGTCGGCGGGCCCCGCGGGGACGGCGGCCCGGGCCATCGCCGTCGGTGACGACCGGCTCACCAGCGGATACCGATCTCGGTTTGCCGTGCCCCGCGGGGCTCGTGTTGTCTGGGGTTCTGAGCCTCTCGGCGAAGGCGGAACCAAGGCACATGGCACCAGGCTGGTGGGCGGCACTGTGGGGGCGGCAACGTCCCGCGACGCAGGACGCGGCACCGGAGCGGCGGGCACCGCGGCCCGGCGCGGCGGGCCCACCACCTCGTGCTCCGGTGCCTCCCGCCCTCGACGGGGCGGCTGCGCGGCGCGCCCCGGCCGGTGCGCCGCACCCCGGAGCGGCACCGTCGCCGCCCGGGACCCCGCACCGCACGCCGGTGCACCCACAGACGACCGGTTCGCCCGGCCGACCCGGGTCACCCCCCGACCCGGTGCGCAGCACCCCGCTGCGTCCCCCTTCGGAATGGAACGGAGCTCCACCCGTGGCACAGCTCGACAACGTGATCGCCGAACTCCTCGGGATCGAGGGCGCCAGCGGCGCCGCGATCGTCGACATCGACAGCGGCATGGCCCTCGCGGCCGGCGGCACGCCCGGCTTCGACCTCAACGTCGCGGCCGCCGGGAACTCCAACGTGGTCCGCGCCAAGCTGCGCACCATCGGCGACCTCGAGCTCAAGGACGAGGTCGAGGACATCCTCATCACCCTCGCCGGCCAGTACCACCTGATCAACGTGCTCAAGGGCCAGGGCAACGCCGGGCTGTTCATCTACCTCGTGCTCAACCGCGTGACGGCCAACCTCGCGCTGGCCCGGCACAAGCTGCGCGCGATCGCGGCCACCGTCGCCGTCTGACGGCGGGACCGACGCGCGAGCGGTGCCGCCCGGCCGGGGGGCGGGCGGCACCGCGCCGACCCCGGCAGAGGTCCGCCCGGACGGGGGCCGGGCGGGCCAGGCAGACCACCTGGCCTAGGCGGCGGTGGCCGCCTCCAGGATGTGCTCGCGGACGGCGTCGGTCGCCAGCCCGTGGGTGTCGATCCAGCGGGTCACCCGGCCGCCGGAGACGATCCCGACCCGGTCGCAGCACTCGGCCAGCTCGTCGGGGTCGACCGACACGACGACGACCGAGGTCCCGTGCGCGGTCGCCTCGCTGAGCAGCTGGCGCACCTGCTGCCGGGCCCGGACGTCGAGCCCGCGGGTGGGCTCGTGGACGACGACGACGTCCTCGGCCGAGGCCATCCAGCGCGCGAGCGCGAGCTTGTGCTGGTCGCCGCCGGACAGCGCGCCGAACACCGTGCGGATGCTGAGCGTCTTCACGTCGAGGCTGTACACGGTCCGGATGACGCCGCGCAGCTGGGCGATCTCGGTGCGCAGGTCGGTCAGCGCGCCCCAGGGCTCGTCGGTGAGCGTCCGGGCGATCGTCTCGCCGGGGTCGACCCCGTAGGCGTCCTCGTCGGGGGTGTAGGCCGGCAGGCGGAGGACCGGCGCGGTCTCTTCCGGCGCCGTCGACCGCGGCTCGCCGTGCAGCACGACCTCGTCGCTGATCGCCGGCAGCTCCCCGGACAGGGCACCGGCGATCTCCCGCACGCCGGAGGAGCGGTGCCCGGTGAGGCCGATGATCTGGCCACGTCGCAGCTCCAGGTCGACGCCCGCCACGTGCCCGGGCACGCGCAGGTTGCGGACCTGGAGGACGACCTCGTCCCCGGCGGTGACCGCATCGGCGGCGGGGTCCCGGGGGGCCGGTCGTGGCTCGGGGCGCGGCGCCGGCACGGGCGCCGTCCCCTCGATCGTGGCGGCCGCCAGCCGGACCGGGTCCAGCGAGCCGCTCGGGGCGTCGAGGGCGATCCGGCCCTCGCGCAGCACGAGCACGCGGTCGACGACCTCGAGCATCTCGGGCAGCCGGTGGCTGATGTAGAGCACCCCCCGGCCCTGCCGTCGCATCCGGTCGGCCACGGCGTGCAGGCCGGTGACCTCGTCGGGCAGCAGGGCGGCCGACACCTCGTCGAGGACGACCAGCCTCGTCTCCTCGGCCAGCATGCGGGCGATCTCGACCAGGCCGTGGACGAAGTGCGGCAGCTCGCCGACGAGGGTGTCGGGGCTGATGTCGAGCGTCACCTCGGACAGCAGCACCTGGGCCTGCCGGCGCAGCTCCGCCTGGGGCCGCCCGGCGCGCGGGGTGCCGCGGAAGACCGCCTGGGCCACGGTCAGCTCCGGGTCGATCCGGATGAGCTGCTCGACCACGCCCACGCCCAGGTGGCGGGCGTCCTCGGCCGACAGCGGCGCGTAGGCGTGCCCCTGCAGCGTCATCAGCCCGGCGTCGGGCGCGGTGATGCCGGCGATGATGTCGCCGAGGGTGGACTTGCCGGCCCCGTTCGCGCCCACCAGCCCGACGATCTCGCCCTCGGCCAGGCTGAAGGAGACGTCCCGCAGCACGCGGCGTGCCCCGAAGGACCTGGTCAGGCCCTCGACCTGCAGCAGCGCCATGTGGCGGCGGCCTCCCCGGGACAGGTCCCGGCCGGAGCCGGTCGACCGTGGGTCCAACGTCGGAATCAGCGTCCCCCGTGACGCGTCGTTACGCCCCGGATTCTATCCGCGCGGGCGATCGGCGCCCCTCGACCGGCGAGTCGCGCAGCTCTCCCCCTGTCCTGGGGGGGGTGTGGGGGGGGGGGGGGGCGGGGGGGGGGGCGGGGGGGGGGGGGGGGGGGGGGGGGGGGGGGGGGGGGGGCGGGGGGGGGGGGGGTGGGGCGGGGG
>NZ_JBJNRJ010000007.1:93477-101860 GCF_046233715.1 Trujillonella humicola
CCCCCCCCCCCCCCCCCCCCCCCCCCCCCCCCCCCCCCCCCCCCCCCCCCCCCCCCCCCCCCCCCCCCCCCCCCCCCCCCCCACCAGGGGGTCAGGCGGTGAGCCAGACCGCCGCGTCGTCGGCGAGGACGCCGTCGGTGACGTCCGCGCTGGCGAGCAGCACCCGCCCCTCGGGGAGCGGCACCGGGCCGCCGGAGAGGTTGACCCAGCAGACCAGCCCACCCGGACGGCGGAAGGCCAGGCAGCCCTCCGGCGCCGGCAGCCACTCCAGGTCCTCTCCGCGCAGGGCCGGCGAGGTGGCCCGGAGCGCGAGCGCACGTCGGTACAGCGACAGCATCGACGCGTCGTCGTCCGCCTGCGCCTGCGCGGTGAGCGGGCCCCAGCCCTCCGGCATCGGCAGCCACGTCTCGCGGCCGGAGGAGAAGCCGTAGGAGGGCGCGGTGCCCGACCACGGGAGCGGGATGCGGCAGGCGTCGCGGCCGCGCTCGGTGTGCCCGGAGCGCTCCCAGATCGGGTCCTGCAGCGCCTCGTCGGGCAGGTCGACGTCGGGCAGGCCGAGCTCGTCGCCGTTGTACAGGTAGGCCGCGCCGGGCAGCGCGAGCTGCAGCAGGGCGGCGGCCCGGGCCCGGCGGGTGCCGATCGTGCCGTCGCCGTAACGGGTGACGTGCCGGGGCCGGTCGTGGTTGGACAGCACCCAGCAGGCCGGGGCCGGTGTGCCCTCGACGGTGGCCAGCGAGTGCACGACCGCCGTCCGCAGCGCCTCGGCGTCCCAGTCGGCCGTCAGCAGCTTGAAGTTGAACGCGAGCTGCAGCTCGTCGGGCCGCAGGTACTGCGCGAGCCGGTCGTCGTCGGAGACCCACACCTCGCCGACCGCCATCGTGCCGGGGTAGCCGTCGAGGACCCGGCGCACGCGGCGGTGCACCTCGTGCACGCCGTCGGAGTCGAACCGGTGGTCACCGGGGCCGTGGTCGGCCAGCAGGCCGGTGTCCTCCATCGGCACCATGTCCGGCAGGCCCTCGGGCTTGGCCATGCCGTGGGCGACGTCGATGCGGAAGCCGTCGACCCCGCGGTCGAGCCAGAAGCGCATCGTCTCCTCGAGGTCGGCGAGGACCTCGGGATTGGTGAAGTCCAGGTCCGGCTGCTCGGGCGCGAACAGGTGCAGGTACCACTGGCCGTCGGGCACCCGCGACCACGCCGGTCCGCCGAACACCGAGGGCCAGTTGTTGGGCGGCTCGGCGCCGTCGGCGCCCCGGCCGTCGCGGAACAGGTAGCGCGCCCGCTCCGGCGAGCCCGGGCCGGCGGCCAGCGCGGCCGTGAACCACTCGTGGGCGTGCGAGGTGTGGTTGGGCACCAGGTCGACGGTCACCCGGATGCCGGCGGCGTGCGCCTCGGCGAGCAGCGCGTCGAACTCTGCGAGGTCGCCGAAGACCGGCTCGACGTCGCGCGGGTCGGCGACGTCGTAGCCGTGGTCGTGCATCGGCGAGGGGTAGAACGGCGTGATCCACAGGGCGTCGAGGCCGAGCTCGACCAGGTGCGGGAGGCGGGCGCGGATGCCGGCCAGGTCGCCGACGCCGTCGCCGTTCCCGTCCGCGAAGCTGCGGATGTAGACCTGGTAGAAGACGGCGTCGCGCCACCAGTCGGGACCGTCGGTGCGGAAGGCGCGAGCGGGCGAGGTCATGCGACTCCTCAGAGGTGGCGCTCCGGCGGTCGGCGGCCCCGCCGCAGGGGCCCGCCGCGAGCTCGCGAGCGGTGGGGGGCGGCGGGGTCCTTACCGGTTCTGCATGCTGTGCGCGGCCATCTCCAGGTAGCCCCACAGCGTGGCGTCCTGCTCGGCGGTGAGCTCCAGCGAGTCGACCGCGTCGCGCATGTTGCGCAGCCAGGCGTCGCGCTCGGCCGGGCCGATCGCGAACGGGGCGTGCCGCATCCGCAGCCGCGGGTGGCCGCGCTGCTGCGAGTAGGTGGTCGGGCCGCCCCAGTACTGCTCGAGGAACATCCGCAGGCGGGTCTCGGCGCCCGCCCAGTCGTCCTGGGGGTAGAGCGGGGCCAGCACGGGGTCGGTGCGGACGCCGGCGTAGAACCGGGCGACCAGCCGGTCGAACGTCGGCGCGCCGCCCACCTCGTCGTAGAAGGCCCGCGCGGAGGGCAGGGTCCGGCCGGGCTCGGTCACGAGACCTCCTCGCTGGTGCTCGTCGGCCTCGTGCCGGACGGTGCTCTGCTCGTGCGTGGCCTCGCGCTCCGGCCACGTCCTCATCGTCTCGCAGGTTCGGGGGGCGTCGCCACGTCGCCCGCGCGCACGGCGGCCGCCAGCCGGGTCCAGGCGAGCAGCGGCGGCAGGACGGCGAGCACCCCGAGCCCGCCGATGAGCGCGACCACCACGCCGGGCGCCAGGCCCTCGGCGGCGAGGCCGGCGCCCAGGGCGCCGAGTCCCTGGACGCCGTAGAGGCCGCTGACCGCCACGCCGATGGCGCGCCCGCGGTAGGCCGGCGGCACCTCCTGCACGAACGTGACGTTGAGCGGGATCGTCCACGCGCCGCCGAGGCCGGCGAGGAACATGCAGGCCAGGACGGCGACGAGCGCGGCGCGGCCGGGCGGCGCCCACACGACCAGCAGCCCGGCCACGCCGACGGGCACCAGCGAGAGCAGCACGAGGGGCGGCACCAGCCGGTCGCGCCGGGCCGGGGGCACCAGCCGGACGAGCAGCAGCCCGCCGACGGTCACCCCCAGCGGGTTGACGGCCAGCAGCAGCCCGACCGCGGTGGCGCCGCCGCCCAGCTCGTCGACCAGCGGGGCGGCGATGCCCTCGGCCGCGTTGGCGAACATCACACCGACCCAGACCAGCACGACGATGGTCAGCAGCCGGGTGCTGCGCCTGATCAGCCGCAGCCCGTCGCCGGCGTCGCGCCAGACCGAGCGCCCGCCGCCGTCCGCGACCGGGGCCGGACGGCGCTGCAGGCGCGCGCTCAGCCACAGCGCGGAGACCCCGAAGGTGACCGCGTCCAGCAGCAGCACCCAGGAGGGGGTGAGCGTGGCCACCAGCGTGCCGGCCAGCGCGAAGCCGATGACCTGCGACACCTGGGAGCTGACGTTGGTCAGCGAGGTGGCCACCGCGTACCGGTCGCCGGTCAGCACGTCGGCCATGAGGGCGGAGCGGGCCGACTCGAAGGGCGGGGCGAACAGGGAGACCAGCAGCAGGAGCGCGAGGAGCACCGGCAGCGGTGTCCCGGGCACCGCCATCCCGGCGACGAGGACCCCGCGGGCGACGTCGCTGGCGATCAGCACCCGGTGGCGGGGGAAGCGGTCGGCCAGGGTGGCCAGGACGGGTCCGCCGACCAGCCAGGGCAGGTAGCTGATGGCGAAGGTGACCGCGGACAGCAGCGGGGAGGCGGTGCGCTGGTAGACCAGCACGGTGAGGGCCACGCGGGCCAGCTGGTCGCCGATCGTGGACAGCAGGAAGCTGCCGAACAGCGGCCAGAACTCGGCGACGGCGAAGACCTCGCGGAACGTCGCCTGCCGCTGCGGTGCGGGACCGGTCACGGCGCGGCCCGCGCCGTGGCGGACGCCGCCCCCAGGAGGGGGCTGGGGGTGCGGATGCCCTCGGCGGCGAACCGCTCGCTCAGCCGCAGCCGCAGCTCGCGGGCCACCCGCCACTGGTCGGCGTTGGTGGTGCGGACCTGCACCCGCATGACCACCCCGTGCGCGGTGATCTGCTCCACGCCCAGGGACTCGGGCTCGGCGAGCAGGACGGCGGCCCACTGGGGCTCGGCGTGCATCGCGTCGGCGGCCTCCTGCATGACCGCCTTGCAGGCGTCGAGGTCGGTGTCGTGGGCGACGGGCATGTCGATGACGACCTGGGCGAAGCCCTGGCTCTTGTTGCCCACCCGCAGCACCTCGCCGTTGCGCACGTACCAGACCACGCCGTTGACGTCCCGGACCCGGGTGATGCGCAGGCCCACCGCCTCGACCGTGCCGCTGGCCTCGCCCAGGTCGACGACGTCGCCGACGCCGTACTGGTCCTCCAGGATGATGCCGATCCCGGCGATGAAGTCCTTGACCAGGTTCTGCGCGCCGAAGCCCAGCGCCACGCCCAGCACGCCGGCGCTGGCGATGATCGGCGCCAGGTTCACGCCCAGCTCGCCGAGCACCAGGACGACGGCGATGCCGAACACCACGAAGGACGCGCAGCTGCGCAGCACGGACCCGATGGCCTCGGCCCGCTGGGTCCGGCGCTCGGCGATGGTCTCCAGGCCGTCGGGGTCCGCGGCGCGGGCGCGGTTGCGCCAGGGCCGCAGGATGGTCGGCACCGCGCCGGTGGCGGTGCGGGCGGTGAGCCGCCGGATGCCCCGGTGCAGCAGCGCCCGGACGAGGGCGGCCAGGAGGACGACGAGCAGGATCCGCGCCGGCCGGGCGATCAGCGCGTCGGCGTTGGCCGCCAGCCAGTCGACGCCGGACAGGTCGTAGACGCGGGCGCACAGCGAGCCCACGTCATCGACGCAGGCCGGGACCTCGGACGTGCCGTCGGCGGCGGCCGCCACCACGGACAGTGAACCGCTCATCACCGTCAATACTCGCAGGCGGCCGCCCGTCCGTCAGCCAGCAGATGCGGCCCCGGCGAGTCCGTCGCGCAGCCCGGTGTGCTCGGCGAGGAATGCCAGCTGGTCGGCGGCCAGGCCCACCGTGCGGCTCACCGCGCGGGCGCCGTGGCCGACCGAGACCTCCCGGCGCAGCAGCACCGGCGCCTGCGCCGTCGTGGCGTGCTGCAGGGCGGCGGCCAGCTTGCGGGCGTGCAGCGGGTCGACCCGGGTGTCGCTCTCGAAGGTCGTGAACAGCACCGCCGGGTAGGCCGTGCCCGCGCGGACGTTGTGGTACGGCGAGTAGCCCAGCAGCCAGCCCAGCTCCACCGGGTCCTCCGCGGTGCCGTACTCGTCGTTCCAGGTGCGGCCGAGCCCGAAGCGCTCGTACCGGACCATGTCCAGCAGCGGCGCGCTGCAGACGACGGCCGCGGCCAGGTCCGGCCGCTGGGTGAGCGTCGCGCCGACCAGCAGCCCGCCGTTGGAGCCGCCGAAGACGCCCAGCTGCCGGTGCGTCGTCCACCCCTGGGCGACCAGGTGCTCGCCGGCGGCGGCGAAGTCGTCGAAGACGTTCTGCTTGCGCTCCCGCATGCCGGCGCGGTGCCAGTCCTCACCGTGCTCCGAGCCGCCGCGCAGGTTGGCCACCGCCCACACACCGCCGGCGGCGACCCACGACAGCGCCTGCGCCGAGTAGGCCGGGGTGAGCGAGACGTTGAAGCCGCCGTAGCCGTAGAGGACGGTCGGCCGCGGGGTGTCCGGGCGGCCCGCCCGCGACAGCACGAACAGGTGCACCGGGGTGCCGTCCCGCGACGTCGCGTGCGTCTCGACCACGGTCAGCGGCGGGACGTCACCGGCCACGGGCGCCCGCTCGTCGTCGGCCAGCTCCCGCGGCGCGGCGGCGTCCCAGCGCAGCACCGAGGGCGGGGTGGCGTAGTCGGTGTAGCCGACCCAGGCGGTGCTGCCGCCCTCGGGCGGCGAGCTGACGCCGGAGACGCTGCCCGGCGGGAGGGCGGTCACCTCGGCGAGGCGGCCGCCGCCGTCGGCGGCCCAGACGCTGAGCCGGTCGGTGGCGTCGACCGAGTGGACGGCGAGCACCTGCAGCGCGCCGTCCGGCCCGTCGACGAGGGCGACGTCGGACAGGACGCCGTCCTCGGCCTGGGCGACCACGTCCCGCCACGAGGCGACGTCCCAGGTGGCGGCGTCCCCGGGATCGGCGACCGCCAGCCGCCACCGCGGGGCGTCCCGGTCGCTGAGCAGCCACAGCCGGCCGTCGCGCGCGACCCATGCCGCGGTCTGCGCGTCGACGCCGACCTGGAGCGGGCGGAGCTCGCCGCCGGTGTCGAGATCGGCGAGCCAGACGTCGTCGCGGGGGGCGGTGCCGGCCGAGGCCGAGACGGTCAGCCAGCGGCCGTCGCGGCTGGTGCGCACGCCGTAGTAGTTGGTCGGGTCGAGCCCCTCACCGTGCACGAGGACGTCGGTGTCCGGGTCGGCGCCCACCCGGTGGCGCCAGACGCGGCGGTGGTACTGCTCCTCGCCGGCCGGCACCCGGTCGGGGGCCAGCCGGCGGACGTAGAACAGCTCCTCGCCACCGGGCAGCCAGGCGACGGGGGAGTAGCGGCAGCGGTCGACCGGCCCGTCGAGCTGCTCTCCGGTGGCGACGTCGAGCACGTACAGCCGCGACTCCTCGTCGCCGCCGGTGGAGAGCTGGTAGGCCAGCCGGTCGCCCTCCCAGGACGGCGACCAGGCGTCGAGGGTGGTCGTGCCCGCCGGGTCGACCGCCATGGGGTCGACCAGGACGCGCACCGTGCCGTCGGGCTCGCGGACCCGGAGGACGGCGTGCTCCTGGCCGGGGTCGCGGCGGGTGGAGAAGGCCCGGCCGGCCCGGTGCACCGGGACGCCGACGGCGCCGGCGTGCACCAGCTGCTCGAGCCGGGCGGCGAAGGCGCTGCGCATCGGCAGCGCGGCCAGCGCCCCGGCGGTCAGGACGTCCTGGGCGTCGGTCCACGCGCGGGTGCGGGGGTCCTCGACGTCCTCCAGCCAGCGGTAGGGGTCGGCGACGGGGGTGCCGTGCAGGTCCTCGACGAGGTCGAGCCGCGGGGCCTCGGGGTAGCGCACCCCATCCACCGTAGTGACCGGTCTCGCACCCGCGCGGGCATCGCACGAGCGCGAACGCGGCCTCCCGGGCCATGATGGGGCTGCCCGTGGGTCGTGCAGCACCCAGCGGCTCGTCCCGCGGCGCTGGAGGTGCCCCGTGCCGCGTGCCGTACACGGGTCGTCGACCGCGAGCCAGCCGGGCCCGCGCCGCGACCCGGTCCACTTACCGCTGACACCCGTGCCCGGCCGCGGGACGACCGCGGCCACCCTGCTGCTCAACGCCACCTACGAACCGTTGTGCGTGGTCTCCAGCCGGCGGGCCATCGTGCTCGTGCTCGCGGAGAAGGCCGTGTCGGTGGACGCCTCCGCCGACGTGGTGCACGCCGAGACCGTCGCGCTGCCCGTGCCGGTCGTGGTGCGGCTGACCCGCTACGTGCGGGTGCCCTACCCGGCGCAGGTGCCCCTGTCCCGGCGGGCGGTGTTCACCCGCGACGGCCAGACGTGCGTGTACTGCGGCGGGTCGGCCACGAGCATCGACCACGTCGTCCCCCGCAGCCGCGGCGGCACCCACACCTGGGACAACGTCGTGGCCGCCTGCCGCCGCTGCAACCACACCAAGGCCGACCGGTCGCTGGCCGAGCTGGGCTGGAAGCTGCCCAACCCGCCGCACACCCCCAGCGGCGCGGCCTGGCGGCTGCTCGGGCACCGTGCCGTGGACCCGCGCTGGCGGGAGTGGCTGGGCATGCCGGAGACCGTGAGCGCGTGAGGCCGGTCGGGTGACCTCGCCGGGGACCGCGCGGCGGCTGTGGGCGCTGGGCGAGCCGTTCCACGGGCTGACCTACTTCGCCGCGGAGGCGCGCGCGGCCGCGGAGGCCGCCGGGGTGCGCGGCTTCTGGTCGGGGTACTTCGCGATGCGGGCGGCGCCGCTGGGGCCGGTCGGGCCCGAGGTGGTGACGGCGACCTTCTTCGGCTTCGCGCCGGCGTTCGTGCGGCGGCGGGTGCCGGCGGTGTGGGACGCCGTGCCGCCGGCCGGTGCGCTGGGCGCCCGGCTGGCCGGCGTCGACGCCGCGGTCCGGCGGGTGCTGGGGGAGGGGTGGCCCGACTCGCCCGACGCCGCCGAGGCCGCGGAGCTGGCCGGTGCCGCGGCGGCGGCCGTCGACGTCCCGGGCCGCCCGCTCGCCGCCGCCAACGCCGGCCTGCCCGTCCCCGGCCGGCCGCACCTGGCGCTGTGGCAGGCGCTCACCACGCTGCGCGAGCACCGCGGCGACGGGCACAACGCCGCGCTGCTGCAGCGGGGCGTCTCGGGGCTGGCCGCGAACGTGCTCGCCGTGGCCGCCGGGCGCACCGACCGCGACTGGCTGCTGCGCGCCCGGGGGTGGACCGAGGCGGAGTGGGACGACGCCGCGGCCGCGCTGGCCGACCGCGGGTGGCTGGCCGGCGACGGCGGGCTCACCGCCGAGGGCCTGGCCGTGGTGACCGCGGTCGAGACCGACACCGACCGGCTCGCCCTCGGGCCGTGGCACTCGCTGGGGGACACGCGCTGCGACCGGCTCGCCGAGCTGCTCGTGCCGGTGCGCCGCGCCGTCGTCACCGCGGGGGACTGGCCGGCCGGCAACCCCATCGGCGCCCCCGACCCCACCTGACCGCCGAAGTGGGGCCGGGGGGGGGGGCGGGGGGCGGGGCCCGGGCCCCGCCGTGGGCCGGCTGGGGGGGGGGGGTGA
>NZ_JBJNRJ010000007.1:101870-143842 GCF_046233715.1 Trujillonella humicola
CGCCCCCCCGCCGGCCCCCCGCCGGCGCTCGCGCCCCGCGCCCCCCAGCCCCCGACGCCCCCACTGCGGCGGAAGGGGACTCAGGTGACGCGGGGGCGCTCGGTCGGGTAGGCCTCGTGCGCGGCGGTGGCCAGCACGTCGCGGAAGCGGTCCATCGCGTCCCAGACGTCGGTGAACCGGGTGTACAGCGGCGCCGGGCCCAGGCGCACGCGGTCCGGCGTCCGGAAGTCCGGGACGACGCCGCGGTCGACCAGTGCCTGGGTCACCTGCCACGCCCGCGGGTGGGCGAGGCTGACGTGCGACCCGCGGCGGGCGGCGTCGCGCGGCGAGGCCACCGCCACGCCGTACGGCGCGAGCCACGCGTCCGAGAGCGCCACCAGCAGGTCCGTCATCGCCCGGCCCTTGGCGGCCAGCCGGTCGACGCCGGCCTCGGCGACCAGCCGCACGCCGACCTCGACCGCCGCCATCGCCAGCACCGGCGGCGTCCCGACACCGAAGCGCTCGATCCCCGGGGCCGGGTCGTAGACCGGGCCCATCGCGAACTGGTCCCGCTGGCCGAACCACCCCCAGATCGGCTGGCGCACCCGGTCCTGCAGCTCGCGCCGCACGTAGAGGAAGGCGGGCGCCCCCGGGCCGCCGTTGAGGTACTTGTACGTGCAGCCCACGGCCAGGTCCGCGCCGATCGCCTCGAGCCCGACCGGGACCGCGCCGGCGGCGTGCGAGAGGTCCCAGAGCACCAGCGCGCCGGCCTCGTGCACCAGCCGGGTGACCGCGGCGAGGTCGGCCAGCGCACCGGAGCGGTAGGCCACCGCCGAGAGGACGACGACCGCCACCCGTTCGTCCAGCGACGCGGCCAGCACGTCGAGGTCGAGCCCCTCGTCGATGTGGGCCGGCACCTCCCGCACCTGCATCCCGCGCGCCCGGGCGACGCCCGCCACGAGGTAGCGGTCGGTGGGGAAGTCGTCGGCGCAGCACACCAGGACGTCGCGCTCCGGCCGGGCGTCGGCGCCGGCCCAGATCAGCTTGTACAGGTCCACCGACGTCGAGTCGCCCACCAGCACCTCGCCGGGCCGCGCGCCGAGCACCCCGCCGGCCAGCAGGTCGCCGAGCTCGGTCGCCCGCCCGATCCACGACGACCACGAGCCGACCAGCCCGGCGCCCCACTGCTCCGCGGCGACCCGGGCCAGCGCGGCCGGGGTCTCACGCGGGAGCCGGCCCAGCGAGTTGCCGTCCATGTACAGCAGGGCGTCGTCCGCGACGACGAACCGGTCGCGGAACCCGGCGAGCGGGTCGGCGGCGTCGAGGGCCTCGGCGGCAGCGCGGGTCAGGTCCACGGTCCCTGTCTACCGAGCGAGCGCTCCGCACGCGCGGAGGTCCGCACGGGGCAGGGGCACGTCGCCCGCGGGAGTCGCCGGGCGGTGCCGGACGGCGGCGCGAACCGGGGGCCGCGCCGGCACCCGCCGGGCCGGGACATGACCGCGGGTCGACCACCGCCAGCCGGTAGGTTGTCGGGTGTGAGCGTCGCCGAGACCATCCTCGTCTACGGGGTCATCCCGCTCGGGATCATCCTCTTCTTCGTGGTCCTGACCCTGCTCCCGGGCCGGACGAAGAAGGCCCGCTACAAGCCGGGCCAGCCGTGGGACCACGAGCCGGTCTGGTGGGAGCCGCACCCCCTGCACGGGCCCGCGGCCGGCAACCACGACGGCGACCCCAAGGCGATCGGCTCGTCGGTGTACCAGGAGCCGGGCGGCGCGGGGCACGAGCTCCCCGCGGGTGCCGGTGCACGCTCGGCCCCGGCTCGTCCCGCCCCGGTGCCCAGCGGGCCGCTCGGCGGCGCGCGCGGGACCTGGTGAGCCCCGCCCCATGACCACCGCACCCCAGATCGTCCCCGGAGGCCGGCGATGACCCGCTCGATCGAGGCCACGTCGCACGACACGGCCACCGCCTACACCGACCCGGCGCGCACCGACGAGGTCGAGGGCCCCGGCAGCGGGCCGTTCAGCCTGCAGGAGCTCTCCCGCCTGGACGAGGCGCTCACCATGTCCTCGCGGGAGACCGGCCTGCGGTTCACCCTCTACCTCGGCGACCTCGGCCAGCGCACCCGCTCGCGCGCCGAGGAGCTGCACGCCACCTCGGGCGGCGACCCGGCCGAGTCCGTGCTGCTGGCGGTCTCGCCGGGGCAGCGGGTGGTCGAGGTCGTCACCGGCCACGGGGCGGCGCGCCGGCTGCCCGACCGCGCCTGCGCCCTCGCGGTCCTCTCGATGACGAACTCCTTCGCCGCCGGCGACCTGGTGGGCGGCATCGTCAACGGGCTGCGCCAGCTGTCCGACCAGGCCGGCCACCCGCGGGGCCTGCGGACGCACTGACGGGCGGCCGGCGGGCCGTGCCCGTTCAGGCGGTCGCGTCGTCCGGGGCGCCCGCCGTCGCCGCGGCGGGACGGCGCCGGGTCCGCCGGACCCCCACCAGCGCGAGCCCGGCCACCGGCACCGCCACGAGCAGCCACGGCAGCAGGACGCCGAGCACCAGGACGGCGCCGCTCAGGGCTGCCGTCAGGCCCCGCCACCCGGCCCCCAGCCCCTCGACGAAGCCGTCCGGGCCGCCTGCCGGGGGCACCCCCTCCCGGACCAGGCGCACGGTGAGGGTCGACAGGGCCACCTGGTCGGCCAGGAACGCCCGCTGCGCCTGCAGCGACTCCAGCTGCCCCTGCCGGTCGGCCAGCGTCGACTCGACCGCCAGCAGCGCCGCGGTGTCGGCGGCTCCGTCCAGCAGGGCCAGCAGGCGCCCGACCGACGTCTGCAACGCCGTGATCCGGGCGTCCAGGTCGACGACGGCGGCGGTCACGTCCGAACGGGTCACCGACACGCTCTGCACGTCGCCGACGCCGGTCAGGTCGTCCAGGACGCCGTCCAGCTCTCCCGCCGGGACCCGGACCACGAGCTCGGCGGTGGCGTCGTCCGCGTCGGTCCCGGACGCCGCCCACTCGGTGCGCTCCTCGACCCGGCCACCGGCGGCTGCCACCAGCTCGCCGACCTGATCGGCGCCCTCGGCGGGGTCGTCCACGACGACGGTGGCGGTGGCGGTGGCGACCACCTGCCGGTCGGCGTCGGCGGCGGGGTCCGCCGACCCGCCGCCGTCGCCGCCCCCGGAGTCCTCCGCGCCGCCCGGCTCGGGCAGGCCCACGGCGCCGCCGCCACCGGAGCTCCCCGAGTCGGCGCCGCCGCCGGTGCACCCGGCGAGCAGCGCCGCGAGCAGCGCCAGGACGAGTGCCGCGACAGCCGTGCTCCGGGAGGGCCGCATGACCGGACGCTAGGCCCGTGGCGCTGCTGCGGAGCAGGTCCGAGGCCCAATCGTGACGGGGCGGCCCCGGAACGCGCGGGGCCCGGGACCCCGCACCGGGCCCGGGCTCCGCGGCCGACGACGGTCCGGACGGTCAGCCGTTCTCGGCGGCGTCCCGCTCGCGGGCGCGCAGCGACCGGGCGATTCCGTCCCGGCCCTCGGCGACCAGCCGGCGCAGCGACGCCGGGTGCTCGGGCTCGGCCAGCCACGCGTCGGCGGCCTGCACCGTCCGCAGCTCGACGACCGGCGGGAACAGGTACTGCACCGCGTTCTTGGCGATCTCCCCGGGGCGGTTCTCCCACAGCGGCCGGATGTCGGCGAAGTAGCGCTCCACGTACCCGGCGGTCAGCTCCCGCTGAGCCGGGTGCCAGAACCCGGCCAGCATGGCCTCGTGCACCGCGTTGGGGATGCTGGCGTCGGTGAAGGCCTTCCGCCAGGTCTCCTCCTTCGCCTCGGCCGTCGGGCGCAGTGCCCGGGCGGTGGCCGCCCGCCGCACGCCGGTGGCGGTGGCGTCCCGCTCGGCCTCGGCGTCGATGTCGGCGTCCCCCGCCGCGCCGATGGCGACCAGCCCGTTGAGGAACGCCCAGCGCGCGTCGGCGTCGACCTCCAGCCCCTCGACCGCGCGGGTGCCGTCGAGCAGCCCGCGCAGCACGGCGGCGTGCTCGTCGGTGCGGGCGGCGGATGCCAGGGTGCGCGACCACTGCAGCTGCTCGTCGCTGCCCGGGGCGGCGGCCTCCAGCGCCGACAGGGCCTTGTCGGCCAGCGCCCGCCACCCGACGTCGGCCCAGCGCGGGTCGGCGTAGGAGGTCAGCGCCGACTGCACCCGGGCCAGCAGCGACTGCACCACGCTGATCTCGGTCTCGGCGTCGATCCCGGCCAGCACCAGCTGCACCCACTCGCGCGCCGGCAGCTCGGCGTCCCGGGTCATGTCCCAGGCCGCCGACCAGCACAGCGCCCGGGCCAGCGGGTCGGACAGGGTGCCGATCGCCGTGCGCAGGGTCGCCAGCGACCGCTCGTCGAGCCGCAGCTTGGCGTAGGTCAGGTCGTCGTCGTTGACCAGGACCAGCGCGGCCGCCGGGTGCCCGGCCAGCTGCGGCACCTCGGTGCGCTCACCGTCGACGTCCAGCTCGACCCGCGTGGTGCGGGTCAGCCCCTCCGGACCGGTGTCGTAGAGCCCGACGGCGAGCCGGTGCCGGCGCAGGTGCGGGTGCTCGGGGACGGCGGTCTGCTCGATGGCGAAGGTCCGGTAGCGGCCGTCGTCGGTCAGCTCGAACACCGGGCGCAGGGTGTTGACCTGGCTGGTCTGCAGCCACTGCTGGGACCACTCGGTGAGGTCGCGGCCGGTGGCCTCCGACAGCGGGTCGAGCAGGTCGGCCAGGGTGGTGTTGCCGTACTCGTGGGCGCGGAAGTAGCGGCGGATGCCCGCGAGGAACTCGTCGCGGCCGACGTAGGCCACCAGCTGCTTGAGCACCGAGGCGCCCTTGGCGTAGGTGATGCCGTCGAAGTTCACCTCGACCGCGGCGACGTCGACCATGTCGGCGGCGATCGGGTGGGTGGAGGGCAGCTGGTCCTGCGCGTAGGCCCACGCCTTCTCGGTGTTGGCGAACGTCGTCCAGGCGGTCGTGAACTCGGTCGCCTCGGCCTGGCACAGCGTGCTGATGTAGGTCGCGAAGGACTCGTTGAGCCACAGGTCGTCCCACCAGCGCATGGTCACCAGGTCGCCGAACCACATGTGGGCGAGCTCGTGCAGGACCGTCTCGGCGCGCCGCTCGTAGCGCGCCCGGCTGGTCCGGGACCGGAAGACGTAGTCCTCGAGGAAGGTGACCGCCCCGGCGTTCTCCATCGCCCCGGCGTTGAACTCGGGCACGAAGAGCTGGTCGTACTTGTCGAACGGGTACGGGTAGTCGAAGACCCGGTGGTAGAAGTCGAAGCCCTGCTTGGTGACGGCGAACAGCGCCTCGGGGTCCAGGCGCTCGGCCAGCGTCGCGCGGCAGTACAGGCCCAGCGGGATGCCGTCGTGCTCGTCGGTCACCCGGGCGTAGGGGCCGGCGATCAGCGCGACCAGGTAGGTCGACAGCCGCTTGGTCGGCTCGAAGTGCACCAGCTGCGAGCCGCCGGGGCCGGCCTCGATCGTGCGGCCGCCGGTGTTGGAGACGACCTGCCAGTCGAACGGGGCGACCACGTGCACCGTGTAGGTGCCCTTGAGGTCGGGCTGGTCGAAGCAGGCGAACACCCGCTTGGCGTCGGCCGGCTCGAACTGGGTGTAGAGGTAGACCTGCCCGTCCTCGGGGTCGGTGAAGCGGTGCAGGCCCTCCCCGGAGTTGGAGTACCGGCAGTCGGCGACGACCTCGAGGGTGTTGCGCTCGGCGAGGCCCGGCAGCGGCAGTCCGCCGTCCTCGGTGTAGGTGGCGACGTCGAGGGCCTCGCCGTTGAGGGTGGCCGAGTGCACCGCGTCGGCGACGAGGTCGATGAACGTGCTCGCGCCCGGCTCGCGGCAGTCGAACTCCACCGTGGTCGTGGACCGGAAGGTCGACGTGCCCGGGTGCCCGGCGCCGTCGGTGAGGTCGAGGTGGAGGTCGTAGCCGCGCACGGCCAGCAGGCGCGCGCGGACGGCCGCGTCGGCGCGGGTCAGGTTGGGTACAGCCACGCCGGGCAGCTTCCCACGCGGGGACGACGCGCCGCCGGGCTGGACCCGGGAGGGAACATCCCGGGCGGCGGAGGACTTGGCAGCCCGCAGGGAGCCGGTGCGCACGGTGCCGGCCGACAGCCGAACCGAGGAGCACCACGCATGACCGAGGCAGTGCAGAGCGCACCCGTGAGGGCCCGCGTCGACTTCTGGTTCGACCCGCTGTGCCCCTGGGCCTGGCTGACCAGCCGCTGGGTGCTGGAGGCGGCGAAGGTGCGCGACATCGACCTGCACTGGCACGTCATGTCGCTCGCGGTGCTCAACCGCGGGCGCGACCTGCCGGAGGACTACCAGCAGATGATGACCAAGGCGATCGGCCCGGTCCGGGTCGCGATCGCCGCGGCGCAGCAGCACGGCGACGAGGTCCTCGGTGACCTCTACACGGCCATGGGCACGCTGCGCCACCACGAGGGCGTGGAGCTCGACGAGCTGGTCGTCCCGGCGCTCGAGCGGGTCGGCCTGCCCACCGCGCTGGCCGCGGCGGCCACCTCCACCGAGTACGACGAGGTCCTGGAGAAGAGCCACCACGCCGGCATGGACCCGGTCGGCGACGACGTCGGGACCCCGGTCATGCACATCGACGGCGTCGCCTTCTTCGGTCCGGTCATCAGCAGGGTGCCCACCGGGGAGGACGCCGGCAAGGCGTTCGACGGCGCGGTCCTGCTGGCCAACCTGCCCGACTTCTGGGAGCTCAAGCGCACCCGGCTCAGCGGGCCCGACCTGGACTCGGTCCCCGCCGACACCCTGCAGCTGCGCCGCACCGCCTGAGCCGAGTGCCCGCCGGAGTGGCCACTTCGGCGGGAATGGCATCCTCGGGCGGTGCCGAGTCCCACCCGTCAGCGGATCCTGATCACCGGCGCGAGCTCCGGCCTCGGGGCGGGCATGGCCCGCCGGTTCGCCGCCCGCGGCCGTGACCTCGCGCTCGTCGCCCGGCGCACCGAGCTGCTCGACGCCCTGCGCGAGGAGCTGCTGGCCGCGCACCCCGGCATCCGGGTGGTCACCGCCGCCCTCGACGTCGACGACGCCGCCGCCGTCGACGAGGTCGTGCCCGCGCTGGCCGGCGAGCTCGGCGGCCTCGACCGGTTCGTCGCCAACGCCGGCATCGGCAAGGGCGGTCCGGTCGGCACCGGCGCGGGCTGGGCGAACCGCGCCACGCTCTTCACCAACGTGCTGGGCACGCACGCGCAGTGCGAGGCCGCCGTCGAGCTGTTCCGCGCCCAGGGCCACGGGCACCTGGTGCTGATCTCCTCGGTCGCCTCGGTCCGCGGCATGCGCGGCACGCGGACGGCGTACGGGGCGAGCAAGGCGGCGCTCAACGCGCTGGCCGAGGGCATCCGCTCCGACCTGCTCGGCACCGGCATCCGGGTGACGACGGTGCTGCCCGGCTACATCGCGACCGACCTCAACGTGGGCCGCCGCGGACCGTTCACCGTCGGCCTGGACACCGGCGTCGACGCCCTGGTCTCGGCGATCGAGCGCGAACCGGTGCGGGCCTACGTGCCGGAGTGGCCGTGGCGGCCGGTCTCGGCGCTGCTGCGGGTGCTGCCGCTGCCGGTGGTCCGCCGCCTCACGTAGGGGCGGGCCGCGCGAGGGAGGCCCGCAACGGGGCGGCCGCGTCGCGCTCGCGGACCGCCACCGGGGCGTCCCCCAGCACGGCCAGCGCCCCGACCAGGCCGGCGGGCGGGGCGAGGTCGACCAGCCACGCCGGCCCGACGTCGCCGCGGAGCAGCCGCGGTGGCTCTCCGGGCGCCGACAGCACCAGGCCCGCCGGGTCGGCGTCCAGCCCGGTCCCGGTCGCCTTCAGCAGCGCCTCCTTGCGGGTCCACGTCGTCGCCAGGCCGGCGGGGGTGGGCGGCCGGCGCTCCTCCCGGGCGAGGACGACGTCGGCCAGGCCGGTGTCGCAGAACCCGGCGACCTCCTCGACGTCCACGCCCACCGGCCGGTCCGCGCAGACGGCGACGACCAGGCAGTCACCGGCGTGCGCCACGGACACCTCCGGGCCGCCGGCCAGCCGGGGGCGCCCGTGCGGCCGGCCGCAGCGGGGGCAGCCGCGCTCCACGGGGACCAGCGCCGGCGGCAGGCCGAGCACCGGGCCGAGGACCAGGCGGAGCACCACCGCCGACGCCGTCGCCCTCCGCCGGTCGGCCGGCCGGGCGAACCGGTCCCGGCGGCGCAGCTCCGCCGGCGGCAGCAGCGCGTCGTGCTCCGGCCGCAGGTCGCCGACCCGCGCCCACCAGAGGTCGCAGGTGCTCACCCGTGGCGGCGCAGCTCGGAGAAGAAGTCCCCGACCACGTGCAGGCCGCCGGTGCGCGCCACCTCGTCGTGGACGAAGCGGCCCACGGCCAGGTCGAGCACGCCGAGGCCGAAGGGGGAGAAGACCACCGTCCGGTCCCCGGGCACCTCGATCCGCCCGGTCAGCACGTCGTCCAGCGTGCCGGCCAGGAAGTCGCGGCTGCCGGTCAGCTGCTCGGTGAGGTGCGGGGAGGTCTCGGCCTTGAGGCAGTGCTCGACGTCGTCGACGACGTTGACCGCGGCGAGCAGCACCTCCGGCGCCAGGTCGCGCAGCGACAGGTGCAGCACCACGGGGGCGTGGTCGAACCACCGCGGCTCGTGCACGTGCGGCCGCGCGGCGACGGTGGCGAAGACCACGAGGTCGCTGTCGCCGATCAGCGACCCCACCTCGGTGTGCACGACCACCTCCGCGGCGGTGCCCGCCCGGTGCAGGTAGCCGCGGAAGCCGGCGGCGCTCTCGGCCGACAGGTCGTGCACGCCGATCCGGTCGAACGACCACCCGGTGCCGGTGAGGAAGCCGTGCACGTACCGGGCGATCAGGCCGGTGCCGACGAAGCCCACGCGGGCCGGGCGGGCGCGAGTGCGGGTCAGCCGGTCCGCGGCCAGGGCGGCCGACGCCGCCGTCCGGGTCGCGCTGATCACCGAGCTCTCCAGGCAGGCGAACGGGTAGCCGGTGGCGGCGTCGTTGAGGATGAGCACGGCGGAGGCGCGGGGCACCCCGGCCGCCACGTTCTCCGGGAAGCTGGAGATCCACTTCATCCCGTGCACCGGGTCCGGCCCGCCGAGCGAGGCGGGCAGCGCGATGATCCGCGCGGTCGGCCGGTCGGGGAAGCGCAGGAAGTACGACGGGGGGTTCACCGTCCCCCCGGAGCCGTGCAGCCGGTAGGTGGCCTCGACGAGGTCCACCAGTTCCTTCTCCCGGCCGTGCAGCACCTCCTGCACCTGGGCGCCCGGCACCACCGCGAACGACGGGACGACGCTCACCGCAGCGCTCCCTCGCCGGAGGGCGGGGTGAACCGCACCGGATCGGCCAGCCCGACGAGCACCTCGCGGGCACCGCGGTAGGGCTCGCGGGCGTGCGCGGTCGCGACGTTGTCGACCAGCAGCAGGTCGCCGGCCTGCCACGGCTCGCGGACGGTGTGCGCGTCGTAGACCTCGGTGAGCAGGGCGACGACGTCCTCGCCGACCGGGTCGCCGCCGCCGAAGCGGGTGGTGAACGGCAGCCCGTCCGGGCCGTGCTCCTCGACCAGGTACTCGCGCACCTCCGGGTCGAGGGTCCACTCGCTGAGGAAGGCCACCTGGTTGAACCAGCAGCGCGCGCCGGTCAGCGGGTGGGGCACCACGGCCCGGCGGCGCTGGCGGGTGCGCAGCCCTCCGTCGGGCAGCCACTCCAGCTCGATGGCGTCGGCGCGGCCGGCGGCCTCGACGGCCGCCCGGTCGCCGGTGCCGAAGGCCTCGGCCCAGGAGGCGCCGATGTCGTCGCCGTAGGTGCGCACCAGCAGCCAGCCCTCGCGCTCGAACCGGTCGACCAGGGCGGGAGGCAGGGCGGCGAGGACGGCGGCGGCGTCGGCGAGCGGGGTGGCCCCGCCCTCGGCCGGCGCGACCAGGCAGGCGAAGAGCAGCAGGCCGGGCACCTCCAGCCGGTAGCTCAGCTCGTGGTGCATGCACATCTGCTGGCCGGCCGGCCACGGGGTCGCCCCGTGCACCCCCGGGCCGCGGACCTCGCGGGGCGCGAACGCCTCGCGCTCGGGGACGAGCGTGCCGGCGGCCGCGGCGAAGGTGGCCGCGACGTCGTCGGCGTCCCGCAGGCCGAGGCCGCGGACGACGACGGCGCCGTGCTCGGCCACGAGCCCGCGCAGCGCGGCCCGGTGCGCGGCCGCCCACCGGGCGGGCTCGCCGCCGGCCTCGGCGGGCAGGACGGCGGGGCGGCCGGGCGCGAGGTCCGGCGCGGGCAGGGACAGGGGCGGGGAGGAACGCAGCATGGTCAGGGCCTTCCGGAGAGCAGGTCGGCGAGGTCGGCGAGCACGGGCACGGCCAGGACGTCCCGGTGCGAGATCGCCCGGTCGAGCGCGACGGCGAGCTTGACGGCCGACAGCGACGTGCCGCCCAGCTCGACGAAGGAGTCGGACCGGCCGATCCGGTCCTCGGGGACGCCGAGCACGGCCGCCCACGCGGCGGCCAGCCGCCGCTCGGCGTCGGTGCGCGGCCGGTCGCCGGCGGGGGAGGCGCCGGCGGGGGAGGCGCCGGCGACCGGCGGTGCGCCGGCGGACAGCTCGGCGGCCAGCACGGCCAGGGCCCGCCGGTCGACCTTCCCGTTGGCGGTCAGCGGCAGCGCGTCGCGCCACCAGATCGCCGTCGGCACCATGTAGCCCGGCAGCGTGGCGGCCAGCCGGGACCGGACCAGGTCCGGGTCGACCGGCCGCGGGCCGGAGCAGAATGCGGCCAGGTGCGCGGGCGAGCCGCCGCGGTCCACGACCACGACCGCCCCGTCGCGGACGCCCGGCACCTGCAGCAGGGCGTTCTCGACCTCGCCGAGCTCGATCCGGAAGCCGGAGACCTTCACCTGCGCGTCCCGGCGGCCGAGGAACTCGAGCGTGCCGTCGGGCCGCCAGCGGCCGAGGTCGCCGGCGAGGTAGAGCCGCTCGCCCGGCCGGTGCGGGTCGGGCACGTAGGCCCGCCGGGTGCGCTCGGGGTCGTTGACGTAGCCGCGGCCCACGCAGACGCCGGAGAAGACGATCTGCCCGGGGGCGCCCAGCGGCACCGGGTCCAGCCGATCGTCGACGACGAGCACCCGGACGTTGGCGATCGGCCGGCCCAGCGGCACCCGGCCGTCCTCGGGTGGGCGGCGCAGCACGTGGTGGTTGGTGTCGTCGGAGGTCTCGGTGAGCCCGTAGGCGTTGACCAGCGGAACGTCCGGCACGGTGGCGAACCAGCGCGCGGCCAGCTCCGGCTTCAGCGCCTCGCCGGTGACCGAGACGCAGCGCAGGTCCGGCAGGGCCCGGGGGTGCTGCTCCAGGTGGGCCAGCACGACGTCGAGGTAGGAGGGCACCACCTGGACGACGGCGACCCGGCCGGCGACCAGCGTGTCGACGAACGCCGCGACGTCGAGGATCACCGGCTGCTCGACGACCAGCGTGCGGCCGCCGGCCACGAGCCCGGCGAGCAGCTGCCACAGCGAGATGTCGAAGCACTGCGGTGCGGTCTGGGCGACGACCTGCCCCTCGGTGATGCCGAGGTCGTCGATCTTGGCGAGCACGTGGTTGAGGAACCCGGCGTGCTCGCACATCGCCCCCTTCGGCTCGCCGGTGGAGCCGGAGGTGAAGTAGAGGTAGGCCAGCTGACCCGCCCCGACCCGCACCCCGACCGGGCCGTCGTCGTGCCCCTCGGCGCAGGCGTCGCCGACCAGCAGCCGCTGCACGCCCGGCAGCTCGTCCAGCGCCCGGTCGAGGGACGCCGTGGCGCCGGGCTCGGTGAGCACCAGCCGGCAGCCGGCGCGGCGCAGGGTGGTCGCGATGCGGTCGGCGGGGAAGTGCGGCTCGACGGGCAGGTACGCCCCGCCGGCCTTGAGCACCCCGAGGACGGCGGCCGGCCAGTCCAGGTCGCGCTCGGTGACCACGGCGACGACGTCCTCGGGCTGCAGGCCGCGGGCCAGCAGGGCCCGGGCCAGCCGGTTGGCGCGCGCGTCCAGCTCGCGGTGGGTCCACGAGCGCGCGCCGCAGACCACGGCGACGGCGTCCGGCCGGGAGCGGGCCTGCTCCTCGACCAGCTCGTGCACGCGCCGGTCGGGCAGGTCGCGGACCGGCCCGGCGAGGTCCTCCAGCTGGAACCGCAGCTCCTCGGGCGACAGGAGGCAGCCGGCGTGCGGGTCGCCGCCGGGATCGGCGGTCAGCAGCGCCAGCGCGGTGCGGTGGTAGCCGGCGATGCGGGCGGCGGCGGCGCGGTCGAGGGCGTCGGCGCGGGCGCGGACCACCAGCCGGTCCCCGGCGAGGCCGATCCGCAGCACCGCGCCCCCGGGCAGCGGGCCGGCGCCGTCCGGGTCGAGCACCGCCTCGACCGGCACCGGCCCCTCCCCGGTGGCGGCGTCCCCGGCGCGGACCTCGGCGGCGGCCTCCTGCACCAGGTCCTGCCAGGAGGGCCGGTCCGTGGCGACCCGGCAGGGGCGGGGCGGCTCCCCCGCGGCGGGCACCAGGCCGGTGACCACCTCCCGCTCGCCGGACAGGGCCGCGAGGACGACGGCGTGCGCGGCGAGCAGCACCGCCGACCGGGGCACCGCCAGGGCGGCCGCGAGCCGGCGCACGGCTGCCGCGACGCCGTCCGGCAGCACCGCCTCGACGTCCACCGTCCCCGGCCCGGGGGCGCTGGCCCAGCGCGGGACGGGGGTCGCGTCGCCGGCCGGCACCGGCTCGTGCCGGAGCTCCCGGTCCGGTCCGGAGCGGGGGCGGGGCACCACGGCGCTGCTCATCGCGCCACCGCCGGCTGCCGCGGCTCGGGCGCGGCGGGACCGCCGGCCGGGAGGCCGGCGGCGGGACCGGCCGGCTGCGCGGGGTTGCCGCTCCACCGGTCACCCGCCGGCACCTCCTCCCCCTTCATGAGGAAGCTGTCGGGCGCGAGGACGGCGTCGTCGCCGATCGCGACGCCGTAGTGCACGAACGCGCCGACCGCGAGGGTGACCCGGTCGCCGAGCCGGGTGCGGTCGGACTTGAAGCCGCCGTCCTCCTGCGAGTGGCACTGCACCACGGTGCCGGCGTTGAGGGTGGCGTCGTCGCCGATCGTGACCAGGGTCCGCTCGGGGAGGAAGCAGCCGTCGTCGAACACCCGCCGGCCCAGCCGGGTGCCGAGGGCGCGGGAGACGAGGTTCTTGAACGGCGTCCCGGCGAAGCCCCGGTCGAACTCCGGGATCACCAGCTTCCAGTAGCGCTCGTGCCACCAGAAGTACGGCTCGTAGATGGAGCAGGACCGCGGGCTCAGCGGGCGGAAGCCGGTGGCCGCCCGCTCGACGAGGACGAAGTAGACGGCCGTGAACAGGGTGGCCAGCAGGATCTCCACGGCCACGGCGGGCGCCCCGAACCGGCCGTAGTAGTGCGCGCAGGCCAGCGCCAGGACGGTGAGGCCGAACACGTGCCCCCACCGCACGAGCAGCGCGAGCGCGATCGAGTGGCGGTTGTACCGGTTCTTGGCCCGCAGCCGGCGGTGCACCTCCCGCGGCTCGCGGAGGGGGTTGAGCCGGCTGTCGCGCAGCACGGTGCGCGGGATCTCGAACGGTGGCGAGCCCAGCAGGCCGACGCCGGTGCGGAGGGGGCCGTCGATCGGCACCATCGCCTTGGTGGCCAGCAGGCAGTCGTCCCCGACGCGGGCGCCGACCGGGTAGTGGATCCGGTTGCCCAGGAAGCTGTGCGCGCCGATCGACAGCGGCGACAGCCGGAACGAGGTGCTGGTGACGTCGGCGTTCATCACCGAGAGCCCGTCGGCGACCATCGTGCCGGCGCCCACGCCGACCAGGTACGGACTCTCGTGCTGCATCTGAGTCCCGAAGTTCGAGCCGGTCTGCTCCTCCCGGGAGGCGTCCCAGCCGATCCAGCGCAGGTAGCCGACGATGTAGGAGCTGTCCCCGAACAGGTACGGGAAGAACTTCCCGTTGGTCAGCCGGTGGATCGTGCGGTGCAGGGAGTACCGGAGGCCGTAGAGCGGGTAGACCTGCCCCGGGCGCAGGCCGAGCGCCAGCAGCCGGGGCAGCGCCGCGACCAGCAGCAGCCCGCCGACCACGAGCGTGGCGAACACCACCGCCGAGACCACCAGTGCCTCGCCGACCAGCGCCCAGCCGGTCGCATCGATCGCGGCCGGCGCCAGGATCCCGGCCACCGCGGGGTCGACCACCAGCAGGAAGTCGATCCCGGCCAGGACCAGCGGCAGGTACACCAGCGCCGTCGTCAGCAGCTGGGTGGTGGCGTAGCCCCCCCGCCGCAGGCGCCCGCAGCGGCGGTCGGGCACCGTCCGGTAGTCGACGTCGGTGCGGACGGCGGGGGAGCCGTGCCAGTGCTCGCCGGCGGGCACCGACTGGCCGGCGTGCAGCGACGAGGAGTGCCCGAGCTGGGCGCCGTCCCCCAGGCCGGTGTCGATGTCGAGCACCGTCGCCTCGCCGATCAGGACGTCGCGGCCGATGGTCACCGGCCCGGTCTCGATCCAGCCGTCCACGGCGCGGTAGCCGGCGATCAGCGAGTCCTTGCGGATCACGGTCCCCGCGCCGATGGTCAGCAGGTCGGTGCACACGGGCACGGCGTGGCCGAACACGACGACGCCGCGGCCGACCCTCGCCCCGAGCGCCCGCAGGTACAGCGCGTACAGCGGGGAGCCGTTGACCAGGAAGGCCAGCGGGTTGGCCCGGATCAGGGTCCTGACCAGCCAGAACCGCAGGTAGGCCGGGCTCCAGACGCGGATCCTGGTCGGTCGCCAGCGGCCGATCAGCACCCACTTCGCGGCGATCGGCAGCAGGCACATGCCGAGGAACAGCGCGCTGCCGAACACGACCGCCCGCGCGTAGACGTCGGCGGCGCCGGCGGCTCCGGAGATCCACCCGTGCCCCGCGGTGACCACCTCGGCGAAGCCCGCGACGTAGGCCACGAAGAGGAGGAGCTGGGCGGCGCCGCACAGCAGGTACGCGGCGGTGCCGGCGCGCGGCGCCGGCGGGCCCGGCCCCGGGGGCCGGGGGGGGGGCCCGGGGGGTGGCGGGGGGGGCGCGGCCCGGGGCCGGGGCCAGGGGGCCGGGTGCGGCGGCCGCGGCGGGAGGCGGTGCCGGCTCGGCCGGCGCCGCGGGGCTCGCCACCGCGGCGGCCAGCGCGCGCACCGTCGGGTGCTGGTAGACGTCGCGCACGGCGACGGCCGGCAGGTCGCCGCGCTTGCGGACGCGCGCGCAGAAGCGGGTCATCAGCAGCGAGTCGGCGCCCAGGTCGTCGAAGAAGTGGGCGTCGGGCGGTACGTCGTCGACCCCCAGCACGCCGGCGAGCTCGGCGGCCAGCGCCCGCTCCGGATCGGGGCCGCCGGCCTCCTCCCGTGCGGCGAGCAGGCCGGCGATCGTCGGGTGCTGGTAGACGTCGCGGATCGCGACGGCCGGCAGGTCCCCGCGCTTGCGGACGCGGGCGCAGAAGCGGGTCATCAGCAGCGAGTCGGCGCCCAGGTCGTCGAAGAAGTGGGCGTCGGGCGGTACGTCGTCGACCCCGAGGACGTCGGCCAGGACGTCGGCGAGGGCGGCGGCGAGCTCCCGGACCGGCACGGAGGCCGGTCCGGGAGCGGGTGCGGCGACGGGGTCCGCGGCGGCCCCGTCCACCAGGTCCGCGGTCACCGGACCAGCGCGTCCGTGCCGCGGGCCACCGGGTCGCGCCCCTCGGCGGCGAGCAGGTCGGTGCCGAACGCCTCCTCCACCCAGGAGGGCTGGTACACCGTGTCCAGGTACCGCTCACCCAGGTCGGGGGCGATGGCCACCGCCGTCAGGTCGCAGCCGTCGTGCCGGGCCAGCCAGCTCATCGCCCCGCTGACCACGGTGCCGGTGGAGCCGCCGAACAGGAAGCCGCTACGGGCCAGCCGGTGGCAGGCGCGGACGGTGTCGCGTTCCTCCACCCACAGCACCTCGTCGACGAAGCTCTCGTCGAGCTGGGCCGGCCGCACACCGGCGCCCAGCCCGGGGATCAGCCGCCTGCCGGCCGGGCGCCCGAACGTCACCGAGCCGACGGCGTCGACCGCCACGATGCGCACCGGCCGGTGCCACTCGGCGAAGAACCGGGCGCACCCCATGAGGGTGCCGGTGGTCCCCGCGCCGACGAAGAGCACGTCCAGCGCAGGGAACGACCGGGCGATCGCCGGTGCGGTCCACCGGTAGTGGGCCCGCCAGTTCCCCGGGTTCGTGTACTGGTTCAGCCACAGGTAGCGATCGTCGAGGGCGCACAGCCGCCGGACGTGCTCGAGCCGGGCGCCCAGCAGGCCGCCGGTGCCCGCCGGCTGGGTGACGACGTGCACCTCGGCGCCGAGGGCCTCCATGAGCCGCCGGGTGGCGGTGTTGCACCGCACGTCGGTCACGCAGAGGAACCGGCGCCCCTCGGCCGCCGCGAGCACGGCCAGCGCGACCCCGAGGTTGCCCGAGGAGGACTCGACCAGCACGGTGTCGGCGGTCAGCCGGCCCTCCCGCTCGGCGGCCTCGACCATCTCCCGGGCTGCCTTGAGCTTGATGGAGCCGGCGAAGTTGAAGCCCTCGCACTTCAGGAACAGCGAGTGGCCGAAGGACTTCCGCAGGTCGACGAAGAGGTCGTCCTCGTGGAACGCGTGGGGAGCCTCGATGACGGGCACGACGGCCCCCTCACCGGGCGGGAGGGCCGGCCGGGACCGCGACCGGCGGCGGTGGCGCGCCGGGAGCGGAGGTCGAGGGGCGGGGGCGATCGACTCTGATCGAGGTCATCGGGGATCCAAGCGGTCGGGGTCACGCTCCTCGGCGCGACGGCGGGCGGTCGTCGGCGACGCCCCGGAGGAGCTTCGGGGCGCGGAGGGGACCGGCCGGGGGACCGGACGCGGCCGGCGGGCAGCCGGTCCGCGGGCGGCGACCCGTGCGGGGTGGCCGGCGGTGGGCGGGCGCACCCGGGCGAGCGGTCCGTCGAACGCTCGGGGTCATGGCGCCTCCCGGTGCACGTACCCGGACAGCGTCGGTGCTGCCCCGGCACCTCCGGGACCCTGCGGTCCCCGGAGGGCAGCAACCTCGTAGCGGGTCCATCAACGGTCAAGCACGTGCCGAGCCACCCGAGCAGAAGGTCCCGGGCGGTCGTCGCGCGTTCCGACGACCCGCCATGCGCCGGTGACGATCCGTCACCGGCGCCCGCGGAACGGCGCGCGTCGCGCCTGCGATGTCCCGGCCGGGGCGCGCCGGGACCGGCGGCCGGGGCCGCAGGACGTGCCCCCGCCGTGACCGCGAGCGGGGCCCGATGGGTGGCTCAGCCGACGTCGGACCGATCCAGCGCGCCCGCCCGGAGCAGGACGTCGACGGCCTCGGGGAGGTCGGCCAGCGCCCGTGCGAGGTCGGCCGGCTGGGCGATCGTCCACGCCTGCCGGTCGACGTAGCACCGCAGCGCGGCGTCGAAGTCCTCGGCGCCGGCGGCCGACCGCGCCGCCTCCAGCGCGGCGGCGCCCTTGCCGTAGACGCGCTGCTCGTAGTCGTCCTGGTCGGCGAAGCCGGTCATCGGGCTGCCCACGTCACCGGGGACGTCCAGGTCCTCCTCGTGGGTGTGCCCGTCCGGGGCGGCGCCCTCGGCGAACGAGGCGAAGGACTCGTCCAGCCAGGGGTCCCGGAACTGCGAGTTGCCGACCATCCCGTAGAACCACATGTGCGCGACCTCGTGCACCACCAGCCCGAAGTCGTCGCTGCCCAGCAGGATCGACGAGGCGTACTCCTCGCCGCCGCCGCCCCCGTCGTCGCTGACCAGCGGAGCGGTCAGCGTCGGGTACGGGAACTCCCCGAAGCGCGCCTCGAGCAGCCGGATCGCATCGACGGTGTCGGCCGCCAGCTCGCCGGCGGAGGGGCCGGCACCCGGCAGCACGCCGGCGGTGACCCTGGTGTCGCCGGTCCGCGCGGTCGCGGTCTCGAACGCCCCGGCGGCCACGCTGACGTCGCGGGACACCGGCTCGTGCGACGTCCACACCCGCCGGCCGCCGGGCGCCGGGCGGGGCGGGTCCTGGGCCCCGGTCATCAGCACCACGAGGTCCTCGGGGGCGGAGACGCGGATCGTGGTGTCGGCCGCGGCCGCCGCCGTCGTCTCCCCGCTCACCTCGACGAACGGGTCGCGGGCCCATCCCACGCCGGGTTCCCAGGTGAGCAGCGGGAAGCCGCTGGCCCACCACGTCACGTCGTCGGCGGCCCCCAGGCGGTCGAAGCCGGCGGGTGTCCGCTCGGCCGTCAGGCGCAGCGTGAAGTCCAGCTCCACGCTCACCGGGGTGCCGGCGGGGACGGTGCCGCGCAGGTCCACCCGGTACAGGCCGCCGGGGCTCCCCGCGGCGGCGGAGGCGTCCACGTGCCCGCCGCCGGCGACCTCCGGCCCGCGCACCGCGTCGACGGTCAGCCGGTTCGGCGCGGACTGCGGCGCGTTGGGGACCAGCCGGAACCACAGCTGGTCGACGGGCAGGTCCGGGGTGAGGGTCACGGCCTCGGTCCCGGTCACGGCGCGGCGGTCGTCCGCCAGCCGGAAGTCCAGCGAGACGACCGGGCGGGCGGGGTCCGGCGCCGCCCGCCCCGCCGGGCACCCCGGCGCCGGGTCGGCGGCGGGCCGGTCGGCCGGTGCGGCGGTGCACCCCGCCAGCAGGACGGCGGCCGCACCGGCGACCGCCCAGCGGCGCACGGCCGGTCGAGGGAGGCGCTGGTCGTCCGGCATGGTCTCTGCCCACCCACCGGGACGGTCGGACCGGCACCCGGCAGGTCCTGCGGCGACCGCCCGTCGCGGGAAATGTAGGGACGCCGGCCGGTCGCGTACAGGCCCCCCGCGCCGTGGATCTGCTGCGGGCCGCGCGGGCGGTCAGCCCGGGAGGGCGTGGCGGCGCGCGGCGACGGCCATGGTCGCCTCGTCGTACGGACCGCGGTCCGGCCGCCCGGCGCGGACGGCGGCCAGCACCGCGAGCAGTTCCTCCCGCTGGGTGCCGACGAACGCCGCGTCCACCACCGCGCCGTGCCCGGGGACGACGGGGCCGCGGGCGAGGGCGTGCACCCGGCCCAGCGTCGCCGGCCAGTCGGCGGGAAAGGCGTCGTCGAACGCCGGCGGCGCGCCCTCCTCGACCAGGTCGCCGGCGAAGAGCACGGTGCCGTCGCCGGCGGTCTCCACCTCCACGACCAGATCGGCGTCGGTGTGCCCGCGGCCGAGGAACCGCAGCAGCACCTCCCGCCCGCCGACGTCGAGCACCGCGACGTCGTCGACCAGCACGTCCGGCGGGTCCAGCGGGGCCGCGGCGACCCGTTGCGCGCCGGCGTCGTCCCCTCCGGCGCGCAGCTCGGCCACCCGCGCCGCCCGCTGCGCCTCGCCGGTGGCCCGCAACCTCGCCGCGCAGCTGCGGTGCCCCCACACCGCGGCCGGTCGGAAGGCAGCGTTGCCGAAGCAGTGGTCGTAGTGGGCGTGGGTGTTCACCACGCTCCACGGGTGCGGGGTGACCCGGCGGACCGCGGCGATCAGGTCCGCGGCCTCGCCGAGGTCCGAGCGGGTGTCGACCACCAGGCACGCGCCGTCGCCGACCACCAGCCCGCAGTTCAGGTCCAGCGAGGCGTGCCGCCGGACGAACACGCCGTCGGCGACCTCGACGAAGGTCACCACGACACCCGCATGGGCCGGTCGCGGGCGTCCCGGTCGCCGGAGCCCGCGCGCTGCGCCTGCCCGTCGGGGATCCGGCGGGCCGTCCGGGCGGCCGCGCAGGAGTCGGGGACCAGCAGCCGCGCCGTCCGGCCCTCCGGCAGGGCGCCCGCCCAGCGGCCCCGCCACCCGTCGACACCCGGCACCGGCACCCGGTGAGCCTGACAGACTCGGGGCCATGCGCGTCTTCGTCGGCACCGACCATGCGGGCCTGGAGTTCAAGGACCACCTGATGCAGGCCCTCGCCGCGGCCGGGCACGAGCCGGTCGACTGCGGAGCGTTCGAGTACGACGCCCAGGACGACTACCCGCCCTTCTGCTTCGAGGTCGGCGAGCGGGTCGTCACCGAGCCGGGCAGCCTCGGCGTGGTCATCGGCGGGTCGGGCAACGGCGAGCAGATCGCGGCCAACAAGGTGCCCGGCGTCCGCGCCGCGCTGGTCTGGAACACCGCCACCGCCGAGCTCGCCCGCCAGCACAACGACGCCAACGTCGTGGCCGTCGGCGCCCGCCAGCACGGCGTGGAGGAGGCGACCGGGCTGGTGCTGCACTTCCTGGCCACGGACTTCAGCGGGGACGAGCGGCACGCGCGCCGCATCGGGCTGATCGCCGACTACGAGCGCGATCGGCACCGCCCGGCCGGCGGGCTGCCCACCCGCTCGGAGGCGTCCGCGGGATGACCGGCGCGCAGCTGCGGCGGGCTGCCGCAGCGGCCCGCGCGCTGCTCGCCCCGGTGCCCGACGGCACCGCCCGGGTCCCGGCGATGGCCGACGACGTCGCCGGACTCGTCGCCCACGTGACCGGCTGCCTGGTCCGGTACGCCCACGACCTGGCCGCCGGGCCGGAGCGCACCGACGGCTTCACCCTCGGCCGGCGACCGGAGGCCGACCTGCCCGAGCTGCTCCGCCAGCAGGCGGCGGCCGCCGAGGTGCTGGCCCGAACCGTGGACGGCGCGCACCCGGGGGAGCGGGGATGGCACGACTGGGGCCGGCCCGACGCCTCCGGCTTCGCGGCCATGGGCGCGGCCGAGCTGCTGGTGCACACCGGTGACGTCGCCGACGCGCTCGGCCTGGACTGGGCACCGCCGGCCGACCTGGCCGACGTCGTCGTCGTGCGGCTGTTCCCCTGGGTCCCGCCGGACGCCGAGCCGGCCGCCGCGCTGCGGTGGGCCACCGGCCGCGGCGCCCTCCCCGGGGTCGAGCCGCTCGCGTCGTGGCGCTGGCACTGCGCGCCGCTCGAGGAGTGGGACGGCACGCGACCGGGATAGAACGGCCGCGCTGCAGGGGCCCGCGCCGAGCGTGCGAGAGAGAGGACCTCCCGGCCCCCCACCGCTCGCGCGCTCGCGGCGGGACCCTGCCGGCAGGCCGAGGTGGCGGGGTCCTTCCTCAGAAGTCGTCGGGGCACCAGGGGGCGACCGGCCAGGAGAACGCGGTGGCCGCCAGCGTCACCGCACCCGGGCTGACCTCCGTGACCCGGCCGGCCGCCTGCAGCGTGGCCAGCGAGACCCCGCCGAGGTAGGCCGCCGCCAGGTCCTCGGCGCCGAGCACCAGGTCGGGGTCGCTGTCGGTGGGCGCGCAGAAGCCGCCGGCGGGGTGCGCGGTGAGTGCCCACCGCCCGTCGTTCCACGGGCAGAACGGGTCCCGGACCTCGAGCACCAGGTTGATCCGGGTCGGGTAGCGGCGGGCGGCCAGCGCGCGGCCGACGTCGACCAGCCGCACCCACAGCGTGTCGACCGGCCGGGCGTGCAGCGCCCGCGGATCGGCCAGCAGGTACCGCAGCGGGTCGTCGGGCGACTGGTGCGGGGCCCGCACCGTGCGCACCAGGTCGATCGAGAACAGGTACCGCCACAGCGCCGCGTACGCCTGCGTGCTCTCCGCGCGCACCTCCTCGACGTTGAGCGTGCTGTCGGCCATCCCGTCGTCGTCCCACCGCGGCCGCACCCGGTAGGCGGCGTACCCGGTCACCGAGCCGTCGTCCTCGGTGTGCAGCAGGTACCGGCGTGCCGAGGCGCCGCCGCGCCGGTCGCGGCGGTCCTCCAGGATCTGGTCCCACCACGCGCCGGTCCGGGCCATGGTGCCGGGCACCTGGCGGCGCAGCCGCTCGTGCACCGCCGCGGCGGCCGGGCGGTAGGCCTCGAGGGGCACCGGCGTCACCCGGCCTGCGCCGAAGGCGACGTCGCGGCGGAACGCGAGCTCGGCCGTCCGGCCGGTGAGACCGCCGCGCCAGGCCGCGGGGGCGTAGCCGTACCGGCCGTAGATGGCGCCCTCCGACGCCCACAGCGCGGCCACCGGCTCCCGCTCCCGGTCGTGCAGCTCGGTGAGCTGGCGGCGCATGATCGCGGTCAGCACGCCGCGGCGGCGGTGCGTGGGCGAGACGGTCACCCAGGTGACGCCCGCGCACGGGACGACGGCGCCCGGGACGGTCAGCTCGCGGCTGTAGACGCCGGCCGTGGCGGCCACCCGGTCGCCGTCCCACAGGCTCAGCGAGCGGTCCAGCTCCGCGGTCGCGGGCGGCGCGGCCAGCCACTCCTCGGAGGAGTCCTCGCCGAATCCGGTGGTCATGGCCCGGCCGAAGGCGGGCCACTCGTCGGCGGTCACCGGGCGCAGCCGGGCGGTCAGGTCGTCCACGGCTCGTGTCTACCGGCCGGGGACGGCGGTGCGCCAACGGGTTGCGGCCGGGGACATCCGGCCCGGGTCGGTGCCAGGATGCCGCCCATGGATCCGGCGCAGCGGCCCATCGGGTGGTGGGTCAAGCACCTCGACGCCCTGCTGGAGGACGTGGTGGACGCCGCCGTGGCCGGGGAGGGGCTGACCCGCAGGCACTGGCAGGTGCTGCACACCCTGGCGGGCGCACCGGCCGAGGAGGCCGCGCTGGCGCGGGCGCTGGCCGACTTCGACGGCCACCTCCCGGCGATCGCCGCGGACCTCTACGGCCGCGGCTGGGTCGACCGGGTCACCGGGGCGCTGGCGCTGACCGCCGAGGGACGGATCGCGCACGAGCGGCTGGAGCGGGCGATCGGCCGGGTGCGGCGGCACGCGGCCGACGGGCTGTCCCGGCAGGAGTACGAGCGCACCGTCCTCGTGCTCAGCCGGATGGCGCGCAACATCGAGCGCGCGCTGGGCCGCGACGCCTGAGCCGCCCGGCCGTCGGCTGCGCAGGCGCCCCGCCCTCAGCTGCGCAGGTAGGCCAGCGTCGCCATCACCCGGCTGTTGCGGTCCTCGTCGGGGGCCAGGCCGAGCTTGGCGAAGATCCGCTGGGTGTGCTTCTCGACCGCTCCCGGCGTGACGACGAGCAGCCGCGCGATCGCGGCGTTGGAGTGCCCCTCGGCGATCATGCCGAGCACCTCCCGCTCGCGGGGGGTGAGCCGGCGCACCGGGTCGTCGGCCCGCCGCCGGGCGAACAGCTGGGCCACCACCTGCGGGTCGAGCACGGTGCCGCCGGCTCCGACGTCGGACAGCGCCGACATCAGCTGGTCCAGGTCGGACACGCGGTCCTTGAGCAGGTAGCCGACCCCGCCGCGGCCGTCGGCGAGCAGCTCGTCGGCATAGGCCACCTCCACGTACTGGGAGAGGACGAGCACCGCCGTCCCGGGCGCGGCGGCGCGGGCCTCGACCGCGGCGCGCAGCCCCTCGTCGGTGTGCGTGGGCGGCATCCGGACGTCGACGACGGCGACGTCGGGCCGCAAGCGGGTGACCGCCCGCACCAGCGACGGTCCGTCGCCGACCGCCGCCACGACCTCGGTCCCGGCCTCCTCCAGCAGGCGCACCAGGCCCTCGCGGAGGAGCACCGAGTCCTCGGCCAGCACGACCCGCATCACGCGCCGGGGACCTCGGCGGTCAGCCGGGTCGGGCCGCCGCGGGGGCTGTCCACGGCCAGGGTGCCGTCGGCGGCGCGCAGCCGGTCGGCCAGGCCGGCCAGGCCGTGCCCGGGCGCGGCCACGGCCCCGCCGTGCCCGTCGTCCTCGACCACGACCCGCAGCAGGCCGCCGTCGGCCCGGGAGACCGCCACCCGGCAGACCGACGCGCCGCTGTGCTTGGCCACGTTGGCCAGGGCCTCGCTCACCACGAAGTAGGCGGTGTTCTCCACCGCCGGCGCGAGCCGCTCCCCGGGCAGGTCGACGGAGAGCTCCACGGGCACCGGCGGGCGCGCGGCCAGCGCGGCGAGCGCGGCGGCCAGCCCGCGGTCGGCGAGCACCGGTGGTGCGATGCCGCGGGAGAGCGCCCGCAGCTCCTCCAGCGCCTCGCGGGCCAGGCCGGCCGCCTCGCCGAGCGTGCTGCGGGCGGCGGCGGGGTCGCGGTCGAGCTGCCGCTGCGCACGGGCCAGGTCCATGCCCAGGCGCACCAGGTGCTGCTGCGGGCCGTCGTGGATGTCACGCTCCAGCCGGCGCAGCGCCACGGCCTCGGCGGCGACGGCCGCGTCCCGGCCCCGGGTGGCCCGCTCGACCTGCTCCTGCGCGGCGGCCCGGGAGGTGAGCAGCGCCCGGCCGACCTGGGCCTGCAGCACCGCCACACCGCGCACGACCACGGGCAGCAGCAGCGCGAGCAGCAGCCCGAGCGCGGCGTGGAAGGCGACCCGGACGGCGTAGCCGTCGCCGAACCCGAGCAGCTCCGGCAGGTCCTGGTCGTCGGGGCCGTCGGGCAGCGCCCAGCCCCAGGCGGCCCAGGTCAGCCCGCCGAGGGCGCCGGCCCAGAACGCGACGGTGACGCCGAACGACAGGATCGCGAACGGGAGGCGGACCACCGCGTGCAGGGCGTCCAGCCAGCACTGCGCGTCCCGCAGCGGCGTCAGCAGCCGGCGCAGCGCCGACCCCTCGGCCCGCCGGTAGACCGGCCGGGGCAGCTCCCGCCGCAGCACCGCGGGGAGCCAGGCCCGCTCGGCGGTGGCGAGGCCGCGCGCGGCGACCAGGGTCAGGGCGAGGACGGCGACCCCCACCCAGACCACCAGCAGGCCCACGCCCAGAGACAGCCCGGGAACGACGACGACGAAGGCGGCGAGCGCCACCGGGAACGAGGCGAGCGCGTAGCCGGTGTCGACGCCGAGCTGCCGGACGACCGTGCGCCGGGGCCCGGGTGCGGCGGGGACGGCGGGCAGGCGGACGGTGCCGGCTCGCGTGCCGGGGCTCTGCGTGCTGGACGTCATGGCGTCGAACCTGCGGCCGCGGCGGCTCCGGGCCGATCCCGCCACCCGGCCGGTCCCGTGTCGGGCTGGCCCGACGGCGGGGCGGATGCACGGGGGCGAGGGTTCGGCGGCGGGGGCTCGGCGGGCATGGCGACGGCGATGCTCCCGCCGGCCTGCGGCCGGTGTCCAGGACCCGGCCCGTGCGGGGAGGTCGTTACTGTCGACACCGGCCTCGGACGGCGGCGACGGTGCCGCCGGCGCGGGCCGGGGGAGGAGCGGCTGTCGTGCGCAGGAGGATCTGGTCGGCCGGGTTGGCCGTCCTGCTGGTCGGTGCCTGTTCGGGCGGGGACGGCGAGGGACCGGACCGGGACGAGCGGGGCACCGCGACCGTCGGGACCTCGGCGCCCGACGAGCGGCTCACCGTGGTCGGCCACGCCGATCCCGTCGCGGCCGCCGCCGGCGCCAGCCGGGCGCTGTTCGACGAGGCCGGGGTCGCGGTTCTGGCCCGCGACGGCGACCGCGCCGGCGAGCTGCTCGGCGCCTCGGCCGCCGCCGGCCTCGGGGTGCCGCTGCTGCTCGAGCCCGCCCGCGGCGGATCGTCCGCCGCCACCGACGAGCTGGAGCGGCTCGGGGTGACCACCGTGCTGGCCGTCGGGGAGGCCACCGCCGAGGACGCCGGCGTGGACGTCGTCCGCGTCGCCGCCGACCCCGGCGCCGTGGAGGACGCGACGGGTCTGGACCTCGGGGACGCCGAGGAGGTCGCCGAGGACGGCGCGGTGGCCGCGGTCGCCGCGCTCGACCCCGAGCAGCCGGTCGCGCTCGTGCCCGAGGACGGGTCCCCGGCGGACGACGTCGACGGTGACGGGCGGCTGCCCGCCGTCGACAGGCCCGAGCCGCTGACCGGGACCCTGGTGCTCACCACCGGCAGCCCCGAGTCCCTCGCCGCCGTGGCCACCGCGCGGGCGGCCGGGGCCCGGGTGCACGTCACCGACGGCGTCGCGGACCCGCGCGCCTCGGCCGACCTGGTCGACCTGATGGCCGAGGAGCAGCCGGAGTCGGTGGTGGCCCTCGGGGCCGACCTCGACGCCGAGGACGGCCTGGACTGGAAGCTGGAGACGGCGGCCACCGGCGAGCAGCTGCCCGGCGGCGGCCAGACGCTGTTCCCGGGCAAGCTGCTCATCGCGCTCTACGGCCACCCGGGGACGGCGGCGCTCGGCCTGCTCGGCGAGCAGGACGTCGACGGCGCCATCGACCGCGCCCGGCAGTACGCCGCCGAGTACGAGCCGCTCGTCGACGCGACGGTCGTCCCCTCCTTCGAGATCATCGCGACGGTGGCCTCGGAGTTCGCCGGCCCCGACGGCAACTACTCCACCGAGGCCGACATCGAGGTGCTGCGCCCCTGGGTCGAGGCGGCCGGCGAGGCCGGCGTCTACGTCTTCCTGGACCTGCAGCCGGGCCGGACCGACTTCGTGACCCAGGCCGAGCTGTACCGGCCGCTGCTCGAGCTGCCCCACGTCGGGCTGGCGCTGGACCCGGAGTGGCGGCTCGAACCGAACCAGGTGCACCTGACCCAGATCGGCTCGGTGGACATCGAGGAGGTCAACCGGGTCGTCACCTGGCTGGCCGACCTGACGCGGGAGAACGCGCTGCCGCAGAAGCTGCTGGTCCTGCACCAGTTCCGGCTCGACATGCTCCCGGGCCGGGAGCGGCTGGACCTCTCCCGCGACGAGCTCGCGGTGCTGATCCACGCCGACGGGCAGGGCCCGCAGGGGTCGAAGCAGGCGACCTGGCAGGCGCTGCGCGCCGACGCACCGCCGGTGTGGTGGGGCTGGAAGAACTTCATCGACGAGGACCAGCCGATGCTCACCCCGCAGGAGACCGTCACCCAGGTGGTGCCCCTGCCGGAACTGGTCAGCTACCAGTAGCCGCAGGGGCTCCCGTCCTGTCGGTCCCCTGTGGTGTGCTGGCGCCTCCCCAGCCACCTCAGGAGGAGCCGTGACGACCGTCCTGCCGAGCGAGCTCGACCCGCGCCTGCTGGAGCACCGCCGGGAGCTGACCGGCTACTGCTACCGCATGCTGGGCTCGTCCTTCGACGCGGAGGACGCGGTGCAGGAGACGATGGTGCGGGCCTGGCGCGGGCTGGCCGACTTCGAGGGCCGGTCGGCGCTGCGGTCGTGGCTCTACCGGATCGCCACCAACGTGTGCCTCGACCAGCTCAACGGCCGCAACCGCCGGGCGCTGCCGATGGACCTGTCGGGCACCTCGTGGCAGCCGGTCGAGGCCTCGCTGGCGGCGAAGCGGCCGGCCGACGCCTGGGTCGAGCCGGTGCTCGACCGCCAGGTGGTGGCCGAGGACGCCGACCCGGCCGAGCAGGCGGTGGCGCGGGAGTCGATCCGGTTGGCCTTCGTCGCCGCGCTGCAGCACCTGCCGCCCCGCCAGCGGGCGGTGCTGCTGCTGCGCGACGTGCTGCGCTGGCGCGCCGAGGAGGTGGCCAGGCTGCTGGAGAGCACCGTCGCCTCGGTCAACAGCGCCCTGCAGCGCGCCCGGGCCACGCTGGCGGCCGTCGGCGGCGAGCTCGACGAGCGGCCGCTGAGCGAGGACCACCGGGACCTGCTCGACCGCTACACCGACGCGTTCCTGCGCTACGACATCGACGCGTTCGTGGCGCTGCTGCGGGAGGACGCGACCCAGCACATGCCGCCGTTCGAGATGTGGCTGCGCGGCCGCGAGGACATCGGCGCGTGGATGCTCGGCCCGGGCTCGGGCTGCCGGAACTCGCGCCTGGTCGAGACCCGCGCCAACGGCTCGCCGGCCTTCGCGCAGTACCGGCCGACCGCGGCCGGCGGCCACGTGCCGTGGGCGCTGCACGTGCTGGAGATCGAGGAGGGGCAGATCGCCCACATCTCCAGCTTCCTCGACCTCGACACCGGCCTGTTCGAGCGGATGGGGCTGCCGGCCGCGCTGGAGCCCGAGCCCGCGGCCTGACCGGCCCGCCCGGCGGGACCGGCCACCCGGGTCACCCCACGCCGTCCCACGTCAGGCATAGGAAGCTCTACCCACGTCCAGCCCTCGAGGACGTGGGTAGAGCTTCCTATGCCTCGGTGGGCGGCGGGTTCAGGCGGGGACGGGCACGGGCTCGGGGGCGTCGGCGGCGGGCACCGGCGCGGGAGCCGGGACGGCGGCCGGCGTCCCCTCGGTGAGCCCCAGCCGGTCGTGCAGCCGGCGCAGCGGCCGCGGGGCCCACCAGTTGCGCCGGCCCATCAGCGTCATCACCGCCGGCAGCAGGAGCATCCGCACGAGCGTGGCGTCCACGAGCACCGCCAGCGCCAGGCCCAGCCCGATCTGCTTGATCGGGGAGAAGCCGCCGGCCACGAAGCCGGCGAAGACCACGATGATCAGCGCCGCCGCCGCGGTCACGATCCGCCCGGTCTGCTGCAGCCCCCGCTCGACGGAGAGGTCGCTGTCGCCGGTGCGGCGGTGCTCCTCGGCGATCCGGCCGAGCAGGAACACCTCGTAGTCCATCGACAGCCCAAACGCGATCGCCAGCACGATCACCGGGGTGGTGATGCTCAGGCTGCCCAGCGCCTCGGTGCCGACCAGCGCGCCCAGGTTGCCGTCCTGGAACACCCACACCAGCGCCCCGAAGCTGGCCCCCAGGCTGAGGGCGCCGAGGGCGAGCGCCTTGATGGGCACGACCAGCGAGCCGGTGAACAGGAACAGCAGCACCGTGGTGGCCACGGCGATGACCGCGAGCATCCAGGGCAGCCGCTGCGCCAGCGCGTCCTGGTAGTCGCTCAGCTCGGCGGCGTCCCCGGTGACCAGGGCGCCCGTGCCGAGGGCGCGGACGTCGTCCACCAGGCGCATCGCGACCGGCCCCTGCGCCTCACCCTCCGGCGCGACGTCGAGCACCGTCAGCCCGGGGGTGTCCGGGCGCACCGACACGTCCCGGACGCCGTCGAGCGAGGCGAGCCGGCCGGCCAGCTCCACGGTCTGCGCCGCGGTGAGCGGCGAGGGCAGGACGACGGTGACGGGGTCGACGTCGGCGGCGCCGGGGAACCGGTCCTCGGCGAGCTCGGCCAGCTGCCGGGAGGCCGACGACTCCGGCAGCGACCGCGCGTCGGGGTCGGCGAAGCGCACGCCCAGGAACGGGGTGGCGGCCAGCACCAGCACCCCGCCGACCGCGACGAGCACGAGCACCGGCCGCCGCCGTACCCGGCGGGCCAGCCGGGCGAAGCCGTCGCCGGTGGCGCGGGCCGGGGCCGGGCGGATCCGCCGTCCCCACGCCGCGAGCAGCGCCGGCACGAGGGTGAGGGCCGCGACCAGGTCGAGCAGCACGACCGCCAGGCCGGCGAGCCCCATCGAGCGCAGGAAGTCGTCGGGGAACACCAGCAGCCCGCTCAGCGCCGCGGCCACCGTGAAGCCGGAGAAGGCGACGGTGCGCCCGGCGGTGGCGAACGTGGCGCGCAGCGCTGTGTCGGCATCGCCGGTCAGCGCCTTCTCCTCGCGGAAGCGGGAGACCAGCAGCAGGCCGTAGTCCACGGCGAGGCCCAGGCCGAGCATCGTGACGACGTTGACGGCGTACACCGAGACGTCGGCGACCGCGGTGGCCAGCAGCAGCGCACCCAGGGTCGCCGCGACGCCGGCCAGCGCCACGAGCACCGGGACGCCGGCGGCGACCACCCCGCCGAAGAGGACGACCAGCAGCACGAGGGCGATCGGCATGGACACGATCTCCGCGCGGGCGAGGTCGCTGGCGGCCTGCTGGTCCATCTCGTCGTCCTGCAGCGGACCGCCGCCGACGACGGCGCGCGGCACGTCGGCGTCCCGGAGGAGGGCGGCGGCGTCGTCGACGGCGGCCCGGCCTCCCGGGCCGGCCTCGAAGGTGACGGCCACGGCGACCGCCTCGCCGTCGGTGGCGACCAGGCCGGCGTCGCCGCCGGACCACGGCGTGACGACCGAGGCCACGCCGGGCAGCGCCGCCAGCTCGGTGGCCAGCCGGTCCACCTCGGGCCGCAGCTCCCCGGCCGGGCGGCCGTCGAGGACGGCGGCGATGGTGCTGCCGCCGGGGGCGGCCTCGCGCAGCAGCTCGCCGGCCCGCGCGGACTCGCTGCCGTCGATGTGTCCCACGTCGCCGGAGAGGCGGCCGAACAGCGCCGGGGCGCTGAGCACGCCGCCGACGAGGACGGCGGCCCACAGCAGCAGGACCAGCCGGCGGTGGCGGGCGCACCAGGCGGCGAGGCGGGGGAGCGACATGGCGGTCTCCTCGGTCGGGACGGGGTGCGACCACCCTCCCGACCGGGCCCCCTCGCCCGCCTCCCGCGCACCGGCGGTCTGCCGCCTCCCCCGCGCGGGGGAGGGCCGCTCCCGGATCCCTCCGCCGGCGGACCCCTTCCGCCGGCGGACCCCCGGTGCAGAACTGCACTTCTGCCCGGTGCAGAACTGCACTTCTGCCCGGGAGGTGAGGGCAGATCAGGCGCCGGGGCGGACGATCCCGTGCTCGTAGGCGTGGATGACCGCGTGGATCCGGTCCCGCAGGCCGAGCTTCATGAGCACGTTGCCGACGTGGGTCTTCACGGTGTGCTCGCTGACGACCATGCGTGCGGCGATCTCGGCGTTGGACAGCCCGCGGGCCAGCAGCTCCAGCGTCTCCTGCTCGCGGGCGGTGAGCGGCCCGGCGGGGACCACCGGAGCCGGGGCGGGACGCGCGCGGACGAAGTCGGCCAGCAGCCGCCGGGTCACCGAGGGCGCCAGCAGCGCCTCGCCGGCGGCCACCACCCGGACGGCGGTCACGAGGTCGTCGCGGCCGACGTCCTTGAGCAGGAAGCCGCTCGCGCCGGCCTCCAGCGCGGCGTAGACGTACTCGTCGAGATCGAAGGTGGTCAGCACGAGCACCCGCGTGGCCGGGGAGTCGGCGACGACGGCGCGGGTGGCGGCGATGCCGTCCAGCCGGGGCATCCGGATGTCCATGAGGACGACGTCGGGTCGTTCCCGCCGGGCCAGCGCCACGGCCTGCTCGCCGTCCCCGGCCTCGCCGACGACCACCAGGTCGTCCTGGGCCTCGAGGATCATCCGGAACCCGGCCCGCACCAGCCCCTGGTCGTCGGCCAGCAGCACCCGGGTGCTCACCGCTGCGGCACCGCGGCGAGCGGCAGCTCGGCGGTCACCCGCCAGCCGCCGTCGGGACCGGGCCCGGTGAGGACCGACCCGCCGACCGCGGCGGCGCGCTCGCGCATGCCCTCGAGCCCGCGGCCGCCGCTGCCGCCCGCGGTCCCGCCCGGCCCGCCACCGCCCAGCCCGTCGTCGGTGACGTCGATGCGGAGCCGGTCGCGGTCGGTCCCGATCCGCAGGTCGACCCGCGCGGGTCCGGCGTGCTTCACCACGTTGGTCAGCGCCTCCTGCACGATCCGGTAAGCCGCGAGGCCGAGCGCCGCGGGGACCGGCGGCAGCCCGGTCGGCGGGGTCCACGCGACGTCCACCCCGGCGGCCCGGACGGAGTCGACCAGGTCGGGCAGCCGGTCCAGGCCCGGCTGCGGCGCCAGCGGTCCCGCCTCGTCCTCGCGGAGGACGCCGAGCAGCCGGCGCAGCTCGGTGAGCGCGCCCCTGCCCGCCGCGCCGATGGCGTCGAAGGCCTGCACCGCCCGCTCGGGGTCGCGCTCGACGACGACGGGTCCGGCCTCGGCCTGCACGACCATCATGCTGACCGAGTGGGCGAGCACGTCGTGCATCTCCCGGGCGATCCGGTTGCGCTCCTCGACGACGGCCTGCCGCGCCTCGGCCGCCCGGGTCTGCTCCAGGGAGGCCGCGCGCTCCTCGGCCCGGGCCGCGGCGAGCCGGCGGCTGCGGGCGCCGTCACCGAGCAGCCAGGCGGCGGCGAAGGTCAGGTAGAGGATCGTCCAGTCCTCGACGTCGGCGGAGCTGCCGTCGGAGAGCAGCGCCAGGCCGATGGAGACCGTCGCGATGCCGGCGGCGACCAGGGCCAGCCGGCGGGTGGCGTGCGCGGCCACGCTGTACATCGCGACCAGGCCGGCGAAGTAGACCGCCGGGTCGGGCAGCGAGCTCAGCCCCTGCACCGCGGTGAGCGCGCCGCAGACCAGGCTCACGGTGAACGGGAACCGGCGGCGCCAGACCAGCGGCAGGCACTGGGCGACCACCACCGCCCACCCCCACCACGGTGTGGGCGGGCAGCCGCACGAGGCCGGCCGCAGCAGCGGTTGCAGCGAGACCGTCAGCACGACCACGGCCAGCAGCGCGTCGACCGCCCACGGGTGGTCGGCCCACTGGCGCTTCCAGTCGCGGGGGAGGCCGGTCACCCGGGAATCCTCCCAAGGGGTCGCGGGCCCCGACTCCCTCGCACGGGGGAGAAGGGACGCCCCGCCGCACCGCGCGCGGCGGGACGACGGCTACAGCTCGACGGTGACGCCGTCCCGCCACTGGCGCAGCACCAGGTAGCGGCCGTGGAGGGCGCCCCGGTCCCGGTGGCCGAACCCGAGCAGCGTGCCCTCGTGCCCCTGCGCCGCGGGCAACCACTTGATCGCCTCCAGGCCCTCGCGGACGCCGCCGCGCGTGCGCTCCGGCGCGCGGGCGAGCCCCTCGGCGACGAGCCGGCCCATGTCGTACTGGTAGGCCACGCCGAACCCCGGCCGGTCGCGCGGGCCCAGCCGGCGGCGCAGATCCGCCAGCGTGGTGTTGGCGTCGGACACCATGTCCACGTAGACCCAGCCGTCGATCACCCGTGCGACGTCGGGGGCGTAGCCGCGCAGCCCGCAGGTGTTCATCACCCGTGGCCCGGCGAACCCGGCGGCCGTCACCGCGCGGGCGACGGCCGGCGCGGCCAGGCCGAGCCCGAGGTAGACGACGGCGTCCGCCCCGTCGAGGACCGCCCCCACCTCCACGCCCGCGTCCTCCGCCGAGACCGCGACGCCGGCGGTCCCGGACAGGCGGACGCCGAGGACGTCGGCCTCGTCCTGGAGGAACTGCAGGTGCCGGCGGCCGATCGGCGACCGGTCGTGCACCACGCCGACGCGGCGGGCACCCACCGCGGCGAGGTGGCGGGCGATGACCAGCGACTCGTCCTCGTGCGAGCCGACCTGGAGGTGGAACATCCACTCGCCGCGGCCCCGCTCGGTGCCCGCCCAGTTGATCGTCGGCACGTGGTCCCGCTCGGCCAGCGGGGTCACGACCAGCGCGTTGTCGCCGATCGCCGGCCCGACGACGAGCAGGACGTCGTCGTCGACCAGCCGCGCGTAGGCGCGCTCGACCGCCGCCGCCGTCCCCTCGGGCAGGCCCAGGCCGTAGGCGGGGAGGAACTCGACGTCGCGGTCCAGCCGGCCGGCCTCCTGCAGCTCCTCGACGGCGACCCGGAGCAGGTCGGCGGGGTCACCGGCCGGGCCGCCGGGACCGGCGGCCATGTCGTTCAGGACACCGACGCGGTAGGGCTCGGGCACGCGGACCTCCGGGGGCGACGCCGGTACGGGCAGCGGACTGTGCCACGCTGGGGGCAGGTCCCGGCGTCGTCCGGGTCCAGGTCCCCGGCGGTCGACGCAACGGCCCGCGGGAGCCGCCTGCCGGCCCCGGCAGGGGCACCGGAACGGTTCTCGCGATGGCCGCTCAGCTCTCTCCGCTCGTCCGCGACGCCCTCGCCCTGCGCTCGTCGGCCCTGGCGGCCCGGCGTCGCGCATGGGAGCTGCGCTCGGACACGGTGCGGATCCGGTTGGAGATCGCCGACGTGCGGGCGCGGGCGTGGCGCCGGCCGGCGGGATCAGGACGACGGACCGGGTAGCGCCCCGCTGGTGCACAGCTCGTCGGCGATGTCGACCAGCTTGCGGTTGGTCTGCTGCGAGACGCGGGCGAGGACCTGGAAGGCCTGGTCCCCGGTGAGCCTGAACCGCTCCATGAGGATGCCCTTGGCCTGGCCGATGAGGTCACGGCTGCTCAGCGCTCGCTGCAGGTTCTCCTCGTGCTGCGCGCCGGCCAGGGCGACCGCCGCGTGCGAGGCCAGCAGCAGGCCGACGTCCTCGGACTCCTCGCCGAAGGCGTGCGGGGTCTCGGCGTAGACGTTGAGGGCGCCCAGGGTGTCGCCCTGGACGAACAGCTGGAAGCTCAGCGAGCTGAGCGCACCCCGAGCGGCGGCGGCGCGCGCGAACCGCGGCCAGCGCTGCTCGGCGCGCATGTCGTCGATGCGGACCGTGCGCTGCTCCCAGACCGAGTCCAGGCAGGGCCCCTCGCCGAGGTCGTTCTGCGTCTGGTCGACCAGCCGGGGGAGGTCCCCGGTCGCGGCCCGCGCCTCCACCGACCGGCGGCCGGTCACGTAGGTGACCGTGCAGTGGCCGGCGCCGGGCACCAGCCCGACCGCGGTGGAGGTGATGGTGTGCAGGGTCGACTCGACGTCGCCGTGCTCCTCCTGCAGGGAGCGGGCGACCCGGCTCATCATCCCGGCCAGGTCGGCGGGATCGGTGGCGGCGGGCTCTCCCGGGGGGTCGGAGTCCACCGTCATCCTCCGACGGTAGGGCATCCGCTTTCCGGGCGCGGCCCGCCGGCGGTGCCCCGGGCCGTCAGCGCCTCCCGCCGCGCCGCGTTCCGGTGGCACAGGGTCGCGGCCTGCTCGAGCGCGGCCACCGCGACGGCCCGCGTCTCGGCGGACCGGTGCAGCGCCCGACGGGCCCGGTCGCGCACGTCGGCGGCGCGCCGGCGGGCGGCGCGGGCCTGCAGCAGCAGCAGCGTGGCCGCCGGGGAGCGCGGCGGCGGGCCGCCCGACGCCGACCAGCTGTAGGGCAGGCGCATCGGTCGGCGCAGGTCCTGGAGACGCTCGTTGAGGGTGTGGACCAGGACGTCGGTCTCCCGCCGGGACATCGGGGCGAGCTCGTGCACGAAGGCGTCGACCTCCACCTCGTCGGCGTCCCCGCCGAGCGCGAGGTACCTGACCCACAGCTGCCGGACGGTCAGGTCGGCGAGCGCGAAGGCATCCGCCACGGACGTCGCCAGCATCGCCGTCGCCACCTCCCCGGGAGCCGGGGTGGCCCCTGGCCCCCCATGGTGCCCCCGCACCGCCGCGGAGGTCTTGTCGAGACCGTGCCCGGCACGCCACCATGCCCCGTCGTGACCGCCTTCACACCGGACCAGCTGTCCACGTTCGAGGAGATCCGGCAGCTCAAGGCCCGGTACTCCTACCTGCTCGACACCAAGCAGTGGGACGCCTGGGCGCAGCTCTTCACCGCGGACTTCCGCTGGGGCACGGAGAACGACCTGGCCGTCGAGGGGCGGGACGCCTTCGTGGAGATGGTGCGGGGGGCGATCGACGCCGTCCCGACCGTGCACCAGTTCCACGCCCCGGTGCTGGAGATCCTCTCGCCGACCACCGCGACCGGGCTGTGGCCGATGTTCGACTACGTCGGGTTCCCCGAGACCCCGATCCAGGGGTACGGCTACTACCACGAGACCTACCGGCGCGAGGACGACGGCTGGCGGATCTCCACCCAGTTCCTGTCCCGGCTGCGCACCGACGTCATCGGCGGCCTCACCGCGGGCATCCAGTCGATGGTCAGCGACCCGGGGATCGCCCGCGACGCGACCGCGGCCCTGCCCGGCAAGGCGACCTGACCGCCGCGCCGTCGGTCACGGCCGCGGGTTCCTCCGGGTCCAACCGCGCTCGTCGCGGCGGGCCCCGGTGCCGGCCGCGCAGCGGCGGCAGACCGCGCGCACCTCCTCGGCGTGCCGGCCCGACTCGGGCTGCACGTCGGCCCAGCCCACGTGCGGGAACCGGGAGAGGGCCGACCGGTGCAACGAGAGCCCGCAGACGGTCTCGTTGCGGCCGGGTTCCCAGGCGTGCACCTCACCGGCCGGGTACCGGATGCCGTCGTCGGGATCGACCCAGGTGCCGGCGGCCGCGACCGCCGCATGACGCGCTCTCATGCCGGGCCACCTACCCGGCCCGGCGCCGGGTCAGCGCGGGACGTCAGGCGGCCGTCGCGAGGGCGATCACGAGCGCCAGGGCGTTGTAGGTCGCGTGGATCATCATCGCCGGCGCGAGGCGGCCGGTGATCCGGACGACGAAGCAGGCGCCCACCCCCAGCACGCCGACCGACAGGGCCAGGGTGACCGCGCCCAGCAGCGTCTGGACCTGGTGCACGTGAAAGAGCGCGAACAGCAGCGACGACAGCAGCGCGGCGGGCCAGAAGGGCATCCGGCGCATGAAGCTGCGCAGCAGCAGCCCGCGGAACATCAGCTCCTCGGTGACCGGGGCGAGCACGACCGCCGCGAGGACCAGCACGACGATCCCGAGCAGCGTGAGGTCGCCGGTCGGCAGGTTGGACGACTCCTCCAGTGCGCGGCCGTCGCTGAGGACGGCGGCGACGAACACGACCGCCGTCCGGCAGGCGTAGATGACGCAGAACCCGACGAGCCAGGGCAGCCAGTCGTGCCGCCGGACCCGGTCGAGACCGAAGGCCGCCCGCCAGCCGCCTGCCCGGGCGGCGACGGGGCGGCCGAACGCGAGCAGCGCGGCGAGCACGAGGAGCTCGCCGCCGATGAGGACGGCGACGGCGAGGGCGACGCCGCCGGGCCCGTCGTAGCGCGCGACGAGGTGGCCCAGGACGAGGACGCCGGCCAGGACCAGCAGCGGGCCGAGCCAGGTGCGCAGACCCCACGACCCGGGGTCGCGCTCGTGGGCGGCGCGGGCCTGCTCGTCGAGGACGGTGCGCTCGACGAGCAGGCGCCGGGCCTGGGCCTCCGACAGCTCGGGGCGCAGGGTGGTCACCGCAGCGGCGTTCAGCCGACGTTGAAGGTGAACGACCCGCCGTTGTTGGCGGCCGCGACGACGAGGACCACGAAGAGGATCAGGTCGACGACGCCGAGGACGATGGCGGCGATGGACAGGCCCTTGTGCGGGGCGCCGCGCTGGGCGCGGTTGAGGCCGATGCCACCGAAGACGATCGCCAGCGGGCCGAGGATGACGGAGAAGAACAGCAGGCCCACCAGGCCGCAGACGAAGCCGGCGATCGCCAGTCCGTTGCCCTGCTGCCTGGTGCCGGCCGGGGGGTGGCCGGTGTGCGAGGTGTCCTGGCTCATGGCGGGGCCTCCGTCTGCTGGGGTGTGTCGGGGCGGCGACTACCCGGAGTGAGCCGGTTCAGGCTCGATTCACCTGATCGTGCGACCACCGGCGGGGACGGCGCGCCGGCCGGGTCTCACACCTCGAGGACCTGCCACGGCTCGCCGGTCCACGGCCGCCGGCTGTGCTCGATCCGCAGCGCGCCGGGCCGGGCCTCGATGAGCTCGGCGAACACGGTCGCCCACACCCGGCCGTCCTCCTCGTGGCGGACGACGAGCGCGCCCTGGTCGTCCTGCGGCGGCTCGAGCCGGTCGCGCCAGCCGTCGGGGTAGCTGGCGGCCGCGAAATCGGCCAGGAAGCGGTCGGCCTTGAGGTCCTCCGGGCCGCCGGAGGTGAGCATGTGGGTGCCCGGTGGGTGCTCGGTGACGCGGACGTCGGAGCCGTCGAAGTCCCAGGTGACGGCCCGCTCGGGGGTGGCGAGCAGCAGCGCGAAGCTGGCCATCCCCCGGAGGTCGACGTGCGCGGGCCAGTCGAACCCGCGCTCGGCCGCCAGGAGGGGCAGGACGCCGCGGCTGGGCGCCCCGGGGTCGGCGTCACGCTTGGCCGGCCGGTTGACCAGCAGCGCCGTCGTCCCGGTGCCGACGTGCGTGGCGCACCAGGTGCCGCCGGCGGTCCGGTCGCGGCCGCCGACGACGTCGGGGTGATCCGGCCACCACCGCCCCGGGTCGTCGAACGCGCGGGCGGTGGACTCGTCGCGGAGCGCCAGGATCCGCACCGGCTGCCCCTCCGACCGGCGGACGACGACGGTGCACACGGGCCCATCGTGTCAGCCGGCGATCGCGGAGCCCGGGAACGGCGGCCCCGGGGCGGCCGGCGCGGTCCCCGGCGCGTCGAGCCGGGTGTCGACGGTGTCCCCCCGCAGCAGCATCACGGCCAGGACGGCGCCGACGACGAGCAGCGCGACGACCACGGCCGCGATCCACGGCCACGTCCGGCGGCGGCGGGGGTGGACCCGCGGGCGCACGGTGACCCTGACGGGTACCGGCGTGCCGAACGGCACCGTCGGCTGGCGGATCGGCGGTGCGGGGCGGGGGAGGTCGACCGTGGCCTCGTCGTCGGGGTGGGCGGGCCGCGGCGGCCGGCCGCCGGCCGTCTCGCCCCTCCGGCCGGATGCCGGCCGCCGGTCGAGCCGGACGGTCGGCTCGGCGACCGGTGGGGCGGGCTCCCCGGCACCGGAGGCCGTGGACGGACGGTCGTCTCCCGGGCGGGTCACGACGGGGGCGATGCCCGCCCGCGCCCGGTCCTACGCCACCGAGGCGACCCTCGGGTGGGACGGGTCGGTCTACGCGCCGGGTGCGGTGCAGGCCGCCGAGCCGGCCAGACGACTGGCGTAGGCGTCGGAGTACAGGCGGACCGTCTGCCCGTCGACGCGGATGCTGCCCGGCCATTGCGCGGCGCGGGCCAGGACCTGGGCGCACGAGGGTTCGGGCGGCACCGGGGCGGCCGCCGCGGCCGTGCCGCCGGCGCCGAGGAGGGCGGCGGTGACCAGCGCGGTGGTGCCGAGACGGCGGAGCGGGGCGCAGGGGCGGGGAGGAACTCGTGGAGTGGTCATGGCGCAACGCTGTCGCCGCGCCGGGGCCGGCACATCAGGGCTGTCCCTGACCCGTGCGGCGCCGGATGCGGCCAGGATGGCCCGGTGGCGATCCGTGTCGTCATCGTCGACGACCACGACGGCTTCCGGGCGCAGCTCCGGGAGCTCCTCGCGCTGGATGCCTTCGACGTGGTCGGCGACGCCGCCGGCAGCGCGGAGGGCGTGGCGATCACCGCCGTCCTGCGGCCGGACCTGGTGCTGCTCGACGTGATGCTGACCGACGGCGAGGGCTTCGACCTGGTGCCGGCGCTGCAGCGCTCGGGAGCCGCGGTGGTGCTGATCTCCAGCCGGGACCGGAGCGACTACGGCGGCCGGATAGAGCGGTCCGGCGCCGAGGGGTTCCTCAGCAAGGCGGACCTCTCGCCGGCCGCGGTGCGGGAGGTGCTGCGATGACGCTCGTCCCGACCGGTCGCCGGCTCCGGCCGCTCGATGCCCTGTTCGCCGGCGCCGTGGGTGTCGCCGTCGTCGGCAACGTGCTGGGGCAGATCCCGTTCGCCGCCAGCCCCTTCCGCCCGCAGCTGGGCTACCAGGTGTTCGACGCCGCGGTCGGGGTCGTCTACGCGGTCTGCGCCGCTCTGGTGTGGCAGCTGTCGCCGCGCCGCACGCCCGCCGTCCTCATGCTCGCCGTCTCGTACTCCCGGGCGGTGGGCACGCTGGGGGTGGCGCTCCTCACCGAGCACTGGTCCTGGTCGCTGCTGTTCGCCGGGCAGGGGTGGGTCGACGCGCTCGCCCCGTGGATCGCGCTGGCCTACCCCCGCGGCCGGCTCGGCGACGTGTGGTCCCGCGCGGTGGTCACCGGGCTGCTCCTGCTCTACGCGGGCCGGTCGCTGCTGCGTGCCTTCTTCATAGACGCGGGGACGTGGGGCTGGTGCGACTGCCTCCCCAACCCGCTGGCGCTGCCGGCCGATCCCGAGCTCGTGGCGACGCTGCACGACGTCACCGGGCAGTGGATGCACGCCGTGCTGTACGCCGCGGCGCTGACGCTCGTCCTCGTCCGCTGGGCGCGCAGCAGCGCGCCGTTGCGTTCGGTCGCCTTCCTCATGCCGCTGGCCTTCGGCCTGTGGACCGCGCTGAGCCTCGGCTTCGACCTGCAGGCCTTCTTCGGCATCGAGGTCTGGGGGATCAACTCGCAGTACCTGGAGCAGCCGATCGTGTCGGCCGTGCCGCTGGCCTACGTGGCGGGTCTCGTGCACCTGCGGACGATGCGTGGCCGTGTCGTGGATCTGGTCGCGGCTGCCGGGGGCGGGCCCGACCGGGCGGCGTGGGAGCAGGCGCTGAGCGCCGCGGTCGGCGATCCGCGGATGCGGTTGCTGTGGTGGGACGACGGGGACCGGGTGCACCGTGACAGCGCCGGGCGGCGGGTCGACCCCGACCGGCTCGACCGCGACCTGGCCCGCCTCCTGGTGGGGAGCCCGGAGCAGCCGGTCGCCCTGGTCCTGCACGACCCGGCGCTGGCCGAGAGCCGCCCCCTGCTGGAGTCCCTGGCGGCGGCGCTGCGGCTGGCGGCGGACAACGAGCGGCTCACCCGCGACCTGCAGGCGTCGCTGCGCGAGGCGCAGGAGTCGCGGGCCCGGATCGTGGGGGCGGGGGACGCCGCACGCCGGCGGATCGAGCGGGACCTGCACGACGGCTCGCAGCAGCAGCTGGTCTCGCTCGCGATGAGCCTGCGGATCGCCCACGCCCAGGCCTCGGCGCGCGGGGACGCCGAGCTCGCCGGGCAGCTGTCCGACGCCGGGGACCTGCTGGCCGAGGCGCTCGCCTCGCTGCGGGAGCTGGCCCGCGGGATCCACCCCAGCGTGCTCACCGAGGGCGGGCTGGAGGCCGCGCTGCGGGAGCTCGCCGCGCGCAGCCCGCTGCCGGTCGACGTGGACGTCGACGTGCCCGAGCCGCTGCCCGAGGTGGTCGCGGCGACGGCGTACTTCACCGCCGCCGAGGCGCTGACCAACGCGGCGAAGCACTCGCTGGCCGCCGCGTGCTCGCTGCGGGCGGCGGTCGACGGTGACCGGCTGGAGGTGCAGGTCGCCGACGAGGGGGCCGGGGGAGCCGACCCAGAGGGCTCCGGCCTGCGGGGGCTCGCCGACCGGGTCGAGGCGGTGGGCGGGCGGCTGCGGGTCGACAGCCCGCCCGCGGGCGGCACCCGGCTGAGCGTCGTCCTCCCGCTCGCCGATCGAGCGACGGGGAGCCTGCCGGAGTCGGCCGCGGCCGGGTTCCCGTGGGCCGGGTCGTGAGCCTGCGGGTCGCGGTCGCCGACGACGCGGTGCTGATGCGCCGGGGCGTCAGCCGGCTGCTGGACAGCTGCGGGCTGGACGTCGTCGCGGAGGTCGGCACGGCCGAGGACCTCCTCCAGGTGGCCGCCGCCGACCACCTGGACGCCGCGGTGGTCGACATCCGGATGCCGCCCACGCACACCGACGAGGGCGTGCGGGCGCTGGAGGCCCTGCGCGCGGCAGGGTCGCCGGTCGGTGTGCTGCTGCTGTCGATGTACGTGTCGGTGCCCTCGGCGCTGCGCGTCCTCGCCGTCGGCCGGGGCACCGGCTACCTGCTCAAGGAGCGCGTCGCCGACGAGCGGACGCTGGCCGACGCGGTCGGAACGGTCGCCGCCGGCGGATCGGTGGTCGACCCCGAGCTGGTCGCCGTCCTCTCGGCGCAGCGCGCCACCCTGCGGGCGCTCGACACCCTCACCGAGCGGGAGCGCGACGTCGTCCGGCTGATGGCCGAGGGGCGGTCCAACCGGGGTATCGCCACCGCGCTGTTCGTGGGGGTCAAGACGGTGGAGACCCACATCGCGCACATCATGCTCAAGCTCGGGATCGACGAGTCCGACGACGACCACCGGCGCGTGCTCGCCGTGCTGCGCTGGCTCGGCCGCCCGACCTGATCGACCTCCCGCCGACGCCGGCTCGAGCGCGGTCGCGGGACGGCCACGGGAAGGGGACTGCGCAGCCGCACCGGGCGGTCCTACGCTGCCGGTCGTGACCGCTGACCGGCCGGCCCGCGTCGAGGACGTGCACGAGCTCGCGCTGGCCATGCCGCACGTCACCGTCGTCGACGGCGGCAAGGGCAACGCGATCTACCAGGTCGGCGGCAAGTCGTTCGTCTTCTTCCGGACGCCGCGGCCGGACGCCGTCGACCCGGAGACGGGGGAGCGGCTGACCGACGTCATCGTGTTCTGGGTGGAGTCCGAGGCCGACAAGCTGGCGCTGGTGCAGGACGGGTCGACGCCGTTCTTCACCACCCCGCACTTCGACGGGCACCCGTCCGTGCTGGTGCGCGCCTCGCGACTGGAGGAGCTCAGCCGGCAGGAGCTGGCCGAGGTGGTGCAGGACGCCTGGCTGGCGCAGGCCTCCCGCCGGCGGGCCGCCTGGCTGGCCGAGCACGGGTCCTGGTACTACAGCCGCACTTCGTCGGCTGCACCCCTTCGAACGTAGTGACAGCGGCGGGCCCGGGCCTGGTGTCTGCGGCGCCAGAAGGACCAGCTCAGGACATG
>NZ_JBJNRJ010000080.1:0-2110 GCF_046233715.1 Trujillonella humicola
TGCCACGCTCCTATCAAGTCACGCCGGTCGGCCCTGACCAGCGGTGATCGGCACAACGCGTGAACGCCAGCGCCCATCGGGAGCGGCACGGACGGTAGGTGGCCAGGATCCCAACCACCGCAACCAGCCGGTGCGGTGCTCAGCACCCTGACACTGACGCGGACGGTAGCGAGGGACAGGAGGCACGTCGCCTACCCGCGAGGTAATCGACGCCGTTCCCCCGCGGGGCCACCGTCGGCGGCATGACCACCACCGCCATGACCACCACCGCCACCCGCCGTCCGCTCCGCCTGCTCCGCCTGGCGCTGCGCCTGGACGCCGCCGTCTCCGGCGCCAACGGCGTCGCCTACCTCCTCGCCGCACCGGCGCTGTCCGACCTGCTCGGCATCCCCGCAGGGACCCTGCGCGGCGTCGGCGCCTTCTTCCTGGTCTACGCCGCCCTGGTCGCCCTGGTCGCCGCGCGGCCCGTGGTGTCCGCCGCCGCGACCGAGGCCGTCATCGTGTCCAACGCGCTGTGGGCGGCCGGCAGCGTCGCCGTCGTCGCCGCCGGGGCGTTCGCCCTCACCGGCCCCGGGACGGCGTGGGTGCTGCTGCAGGCCGCCGTCGTCGCCGGCTTCGCCGCCGTCCAGCTCGCCGCGCTCCGACGCCGCTCCTGACCCGGCGCGACGGCGGCCCGTCGCGAGCGGAGAGCTCGCGGCGGGCCGCTGCACGCCCTCAGGACAAGGGCTCGGTGGGGCCGGGCGAGGGCTTGGCCTCGTCGCCCGTCGTTCCTCCACCGGGGTCGGTGGCGCCGGCGACGTCCTCGGGTGCGGCCGGCGTCTCCTCCTCGACGTTCTTTCGGGCCTGGTCGCGGTCGGTGCCTGGTACCTCGGACATGAGGGTCCTCTCGTCGGGAACGGACCCGCCCTCCCTACCCGTCCCGGCGGCAGGGACCCCGGCCGTTCGCTCGGGGCGCAACCGGCCCGGTCAGCGCCGGCGCCACCACCGCCGCCGGGGCTGCGCGGCGGGCGGCTCGGGCGCGGGCGGCGCGGGCGGCCGGTCCCGCAGCCAGCCCTCCACGAGGACGTCGACGTCGGCCAGGCCCGGCACGGGCGCCCACCGGCTCTCCTGCGGCAGCCGCCAGAAGGCCTGCACCCGGGCGTTGTAGTCCTCGGCCAGCGCCCGGACGTCGTCCTCGCTCGACAACCGGGCCGCCCGCGCCGGCAGCTCGTCGCGCTCGCGGCGCAGCCGCAGACCCGGCGGCAGCATGTCGGCGGTCCGGACACCCTCACGGCGGGCCTTGGCCAGCGCCCAGTCGTAGGCGGTCTGCTCCGGATCGATCCGCAGCGGCCGGCCGGCCCCCGGCAGGGCGGTGAAGGCGCCCCGCTCCTGCGCCTGCCGGATCTGCTGCTCCACCCAGGTCTCGAAGGAGACGCCCTGCGGCTTGCGGTCGGTCATCGGATCCCATGGTCCCCGCTCTGCCCGGTCCCCGTTCTGACAGGCTCGGGCCCATGCGGACGACGAGCAGCCGGGAGGTGTACCGCAACCCGTGGATCCGGGTGCGGGAGGACACCGTCGAGCGCGACGACGGCAGCACCGGCGTCTACGGCGTCGTCGAGAAGGCGCACTTCGCCCTCGTGATCCCGGCCGAGCGCGACGGCTTCTGGCTGGTCGAGCAGTACCGGCATCCCGTCGGCCGCCGGGCGTGGGAGTTCCCGCAGGGCACGTGGGGCGCCGGCAACGGCGGGACGGCGGAGCAGCTGGCCCACGCCGAGCTCGCCGAGGAGACCGGCCTGCGCGCGGGCTCCATGCGGCACCTGGGCCACCTCGACCTCGCCTCGGGGCTGTCGACCCAGGAGTTCGACGTGTGGCTGGCCACCGGCCTCACCCCGGGTCCGACGGCGCGGGAGGCGTCGGAGGCCGACATGCGGCACGCCTTCGTCCCCGAGACCGAGCTGCGGGAGATGGTCCGCACCGGCCGGTTCACCGACGGCCCGTCCCTGGCGGCGTGGTCCCTGCTGCTCCTCGACGAGGCCCCCTGTCCCGCCGCTGTGGGCCCAGCGGGGGGGCTGGGGGTGGGGGTTGCCGGGGGGGACCGTCGTCGCAGCACTCACCCCACACCGGAGGGGCG
>NZ_JBJNRJ010000080.1:2120-17802 GCF_046233715.1 Trujillonella humicola
GGCCCCCCGCCGCCCCGCCCGGCCCGCCGGGCCCCCGCCCCCCCCCCCCCCCCCCCCCCCCCCCCCCCCCCGCCCCCCCGCCGCCGGCCCCGGGGCTCGGGGATCCCGGCGGTGACGGACGTCGCAGCACTCTCCTCTCACGTGAGGGTCGAGTGGTCCGGCAGAGTGGGGCCACGTGCCCACCGCTCCGCGCGCTTCCCGCCTGCCCCGCCCCTCGTGGCTGAACCCGGGTGTCGCCCGCACCGAGGTCCTCGCGGGCCTGGTCGTCGCGCTCGCCCTGATCCCGGAGGCGATCAGCTTCTCGATCCTCGCCGGGGTGGACCCGCAGGTGGGCCTGTTCTCCTCGTTCGTCATGGCCGTGGTCATCGCCTTCACCGGTGGCCGGCCGGCGATGATCACCGCTGCCACCGGTGCGATCGCCCTCGTCGTCGCCCCGCTGGCGGCCGGCTACGGCGTCCAGTACCTGTTCGCCGCCGTCGTCCTGGGCGGCGTGTTCCAGGTGCTCCTCGGACTGTCCGGGTTCGCGCGGCTCATGCGGTTCATCCCGCGCAGCGTCATGGTCGGGTTCGTCAACGCGCTGGCGATCCTGATCTTCGCCGCGCAGCTGCCGCAGCTGACCGGCGTCCCCTGGCTGGTCTACCCGCTGGTCGCCGCCGGCCTGGCCATCATCTTCCTGCTGCCGAGGATCACCACCGCCGTCCCCGCGCCGCTGGTCGCGATCCTCGTGCTCACGACCCTGGTGGTGGCCGCGGGCTGGGACCTGCCCGACGTCGGCGGCGAGGGCGAGCTGCCCGACAGCCTGCCCTTCTTCCTGCTCCCGGACGTGCCGTTCACCTGGGAGACGCTGACGATCATCACCCCGTTCGCCCTCGGCGTCGCCTTCGTCGGGCTCATGGAGTCGCTGATGACCGCCAAGCTGGTCGATGACATCACCGACACCCGCTCGGACAAGACGCGGGAGTCGTGGGGCCAGGGCGTGGCCAACGTGGCCTCGGGCCTCTTCGGCGGCATGGGCGGGTGCGCGATGATCGGCCAGACGATGATCAACGTGAAGGCGTCGGGCGCCCGCACCCGGTTGTCGACCTTCCTGTCCGGGGTGTTCCTGCTCGTCCTCGTCGTCGTCCTCGGCGACGTCGTCGGCATCATCCCGATGGCCGCCCTGGTCGCGGTGATGATCTTCGTGTCGATCGCCACCTTCGACTGGCACAGCCTGCGCACCCTCCACCGGATGCCGCGGAGCGAGACGGCGGTGATGCTGGCGACCGTGGCGGTCACCCTGCTCACCCACAACCTCGCGATCGGCGTCGGCGTCGGGGTCCTGGTGGCCTGCGTGCTGTTCGCCCGGCGCGTGGCGCACGTGGTCCGCGTCGAGCGGGTCGTCGACGGCGGCACCGCGCGGTACGCGGTCGAGGGCGCACTGTTCTTCGCCTCCAGCAACGACCTGGCCGCGCAGTTCGACCTCGCCGGTGACCCCGACCGGGTCGTGGTGGACCTGTCGCGCGCGCACGTCTGGGATGCCTCGACGGTCGCGGTGCTCGACTCGCTCGCGCACCGGTACGCGGCCCGCGGCAAGCGGGTCGAGATCGTCGGGCTCGCCGGCCACTCGGCCGCCCGCTTCGAGCGGCACACCGGTCAGCTCGCCGGGGCGCACTGATGAGCCGGCTGGTGCAGATCGGCCAGGTCGCCGAGCGCACCGGGCTGAGCCTGCGGACGATCCGCTTCTACGAGGAGAGCGGGCTCGTCGTCCCCACGGCCCGCAGCGACGGCGGCTTCCGGCTCTACAGCGAGGACGACGTCGGCCGGCTCGAGGTGATCAAGCGGATGAAGCCGCTGGGCTTCACGCTCGACGAGATGCGCGAGCTGCTGACGCTGCTCGCCGACCTCGCGGCCGCCGAGGGCCCGCAGCGGGCGGCGCTGGTCGACCGGCTGCGGATGTTCCACGAGGCCGCCCGGGTCCGGGTGGACGCGCTGCGCGCCGAGCTCGCCGTCGCCGAGGACTTCGCCGCGGGCCTCGCGGAACGGCTGGCCGCCACCCGGGACTGAGCGCCGGGGACTCCTGCGCACGCGCTGTGCGCTCCGTGCCCTTGCCGCCGCCGAAGTGGCCACTTCGGCGGGTCAGGGGGCCGCTGCCCGCGACCGGGGCGCGACCCGATCGTGACTTGACCCCCGCGCGCCGCTCGTGCCGCCGACCTGCCACGACGCGGAGCGTGGCGACCCTCCACCGAACGGGTGATCCGGACCGCCCGGGCACTGCGGGAGCCCGCGGCAGCCCGCACGCTGGCCGTCGTGCCGCTGACCGCCCCCGGCCTCCCGGACCTGCCACCGGACCTCGCCGGACCGGTCGCGGTGCAACTCGCCAAGCCGGTGCGGGACCTGCCCGCCGCCTCCGCGCTGCCCGGCGGCTGCCTCTACGAGCCCAAGTGGGACGGCTACCGGCTCGTCGTCATCCGCGGCGCGCGCGGCACCCGGCTGTGGTCCAAGCAGGGCCGCGACCTCACCGACCGCTTCCCCGACATCGCCGCCGCGGCGCTCGCCCAGCTGCCGGCCGGCACGGTGGTGGACGGCGAGGTGGTCATCTGGCACGACGACCGGCTGGACTTCGGCCTGCTCCAGAAGCGCATGGTCACCGCTCCCGGGCGGATCGCCGCCCAGGTCGCCGCGGCGCCGGCCTCCTACGTCGCCTTCGACCTGCTCGCCGCGGGCGGCACCGACCTGCGCCGCCGCACGCTGCGGGTCCGCCGGGCGGAGCTCGCGGGCCTCGCCGCGCGCTGGGCGCCGCCCCTGCAGCTCTCCCCCGCCACCACCGACCCCGACGAGGCCCGGCAGTGGTCCCGGGAGTGGCGCGCCGCCGGCGTCGAGGGCCTGGTCGCCAAGGGCGCCGGCACCCGCTACGCGCCGGGCCGGCGGGAGTGGCTCAAGGTGAAGTCGTGGGAGACCACGGAGGTGCTCGCCGGCGGGGTCATCGGGCCGATCGACCGGCCGAGCCAGCTCGTCGCCGGCCGCTACCGGGACGGCGAGCTCGTCGTCGTCGGCCGCACCGGCCCGCTGGCCCCGGCCGCTGCGGCGGAGCTGGCCGCCGTCCTCGCCCCCGCCGGCCCCGGGCACCCCTGGCCCGAGCGCATCGGCACCGGGCGCTTCGGCGGCGGCCGGCTGAGCGTGGCGCTCACCCGCGTGCGCCCCGACGTCGTGGTGGAGGTCAACGCCGACGCGGCGCTGCAGGCCGGCGTCTTCCGGCACCCGCTGCGCTTCGTCCGCACCCGCCCCGACCTGCTGCCCGAGGACGTCCCGGGGATCGGCTGACCGCGCTCAGGGGTGCTGGGGCACCCGACCCAGCGTCACCAGGAACCGGCGGAGCAGGTCGGCCAGGGCCGCCAGCTCCTCCTCCGACAGCCCCGCGAGCAGCCGCCGCTCGGTCTCCAGGTGGTCGGGGAGGGCGGCGTCCAGGGCCGCCCGTCCGTCGTCGGTGAGGGTGACCACGACGCCACGGCCGTCGGACTCGCTGCGGGTCCGGGTGATCAGGCCCCGCTCCTCCAGCCGGTCCAGCCGCTGGGTGATCGCTCCGGAGGTCACCAGCGCGGTCCGCATGAGCGCGGTCGGGGTGAGCTGGTAGGGCGGCCCCGCGCGGCGCAGCGCCGCCAGGACGTCGAAGGCCGCGGCGTCGAGCCCGTGCCGGGAGAACGTGGCGCGCTGGGCGAGGTGGACCTCCCGCTGCAACTGGGTGATCCGGCCGATCACGCCCATCGGCGAGCAGTCCAGGTCCGGCCGCTCGCGGGCCCACTGCTCGAGGATGAGGTCGACGGCGTCGGCCGGCCTGCTCACGGCGCCCCCAGCAGGCCGGCGAGGTGCTGGGCGTAGCTGCGCGGCGGGCGCCCCAGCAGCGCCGTGGCCACCCGCGGGCTGCCGGTGAAGCCGTGCGCGCGGTAGTGGTCGAGCATCAGCCGCAGGCAGCGCTCCGGATAGGCGGCCGGCACCCCGCCCGAGGGGACGGCGTCCTCGGCGACGACCGGGCGGTCCAGCGCCGCGCCGAGCAGCGCGGCCAGCCGCGGGGCGGTCAGCGGCTCGGGCCCGGCGACCTCGAAGGTGCCGCCGTCCAGCCCGTCCCCGGTGAGCAGCACGGCGGCCGCCTCGCCGACGTCGGCGACGTCGATCAGCGACTGCGCCGTCCGCAGGCCCCAGGTGCTGCGCAGCACGGCGGTGCGCGCGGCCTGCAGGACGGCCTCGTCGAGGTTCTGCGCGTAGGCGCAGGGCTGGAGAACCCGCCAGGCGACGCCGGCCCGGTCGAGCACCTCCTCGGCGCGGTCCTTGGCGGCGTGGTGCGGCATGGCCCGGGCCTGCGGGCGCAGGACCGAGTGGTAGACGACCCGGCCGACGCCGGCCCGCCGCGCCGCGGCGAACAGCGCGGCGGCACCCTCGGCCTCCCCCGGGTCGAAGTTCGGCCAGATCAGGTACAGCGCGTCGGCCCCGCCCAGGACGGCCGGCCACGGCGACGGGTCCGCCAGCCCGGCGGCCACGACCTCGGCGCCGAGCGCCACCAGGTCGGGCCGGGGCTCCGGCCGGCCGACGACGGCGCGGACCGGCAGGCCGCGCGCCCGCAGCGCCCGGACGACGGCGGTCCCCGTGCGGCCTGCCGCCGCCGTCACCACGATCACCCGGGTAGCTGAGCAGTGAGGAACCCGGGGGTCAAGCCGCCGCCGCGCAGAGCGCGGTCGCCAGCCGGACCGTCAGCCCCGGGCCGTCGTTGACCAGGTCGACGGAGTCCCACAGCTTGCGGGCCAGCCACAGGCCCATGCCGCCGTGGGCGAGGTCGTCACCGTGGGCGGGCTGGAACCCCGCCAGCGGGTCGTCGTAGCCCCGGCCGGAGTCGGTGACGGTGCAGACCAGCCGGCAGTCGTCGGCCCACAGCCGGGCCGACACCGGTGGCCGGCCGTGCCGGAACGCGTTCGCGGCCACCTCGCTGACCGCCAGCACCAGGTCGTCCTGCTGGTCGGGGTCCGGGACGGCGGTCGCGAGCGCCGTCCGCAGCCGCCTGCGCAGCTCGCTCAGCACGGTGGCGCCCTCGACGGCGAGGAGGGGTTCGGTGTCCTCGACCGGTTCGTGCGGCACCGGAAGGGAGTGCAGGAAGCTCGACGGCTCGCGGAAGTCCCGGTTGTCGACCAACCCGTCCCCCGCCACGAGCTGCGGGTGCGCGGCGGCCGCGAGGGACAGCAGCGGGGCGGGCAGCACCGTCGCGTCCAGCAGGCACAGCACCGACATCGGCGCCCCGGCCAGCACGGCGTTGGCCGCGATCTCGTACCGCAGGCCCTCGCGGTAGGTGGCCGGCTCGCAGCCGAACTGGACCTGCCCGACCAGGCGCACCCGGCCCGACCGCGCGGCCGGCGCCCGCTGCAGGACCTGGCGGGTGGCGCCGAAAGCATCGGGCGCCCGCGTGTCGAGCAGGCAGATCCGCGGCTCGGACTCGACGTGCCGCGCCCGCTCGCCGAGGGGTCCGGTGATCGTCGCGGCCACCTCCGGCGGGCAGGCCAGCACCACGAGGTCGCCGGCGCGCAGCCCGTCCTCGAGGAAGGGGGTGGTCGCCGTCAGCAGGACGTCGGTGTCGTCGTAGAGGACGGCGGCATGGCCGTGCCCGGCGGCGGCCGCGGTCCACCCGCGCGCCGACGGCGCGGTGGAGGCCGCGCCGCCCTTAGCCGTTGCGTTCACCCGTTCCTCGACACCTGCAGGGCCGGATGGACCGGCCGACCGGAGAGCATTGTGCGACACCCGGCCCCACGGGGTGCCACCAGGGTTGGTCCGCGCACTGCCCGGACGGATGTGTCCGGAAACCGGCTCGCCCGCGCGGCCCACCCATCCGGGGGAGGACGGGTGGGCCGCAGCAGGGTCAGTCGGCGTCCACCAGCAGGTCCGCGGGCAGCCCGGACAACCGCAGGACGCGGTGCGGCGGGCTGCCGGGGGTCACCAGCACGCGCACCCGCCCGCCGGCGGCGCGGGCGGCGGCGACCGCCTCGAGCAGGAGCCCCACGCCGGCGCTGGCCAGGTACCCGACCGACCGCAGGTCCAGCACGGCCTCGTCCGGCGACCGGCCCACCGCGGCCAGCAGCTCCGGCCGCAGCCGGGCCACGCCGGTCAGGTCCCACTCGCCGGCCAGCTCCAGGACCGGCCCGCGCGGGCCGGGACGCACCGCCAGCACCGGCTCGCCGTCCGGCGCCGCCGGCGCGGCATCCGGCGCCGCCAGCGCGGCGTCCGCCGGCGGGGCGGCGTCCGGACGGGACGGCGCGGCGGGGTCGCCCCCGTCAGCCGCCGCGGGGGCCACGCGGAAGCTGACCTCCGTGCCGCCGCCCTCGGCCGGGCCGATCGAGACGTCAGTGGCCAGCGCGCCGATCAGGTCGATGCCGCGCCCGCGGAAGCCCTTGTCCGCGGGGACCGGCCGCCACGTGCCGTCGTCCCGGACCCGCACGCGGACCGAGCCGTCCGGATCCCGGTCGAGGGAGTACTCGCACTCCCCACCGGGGCCCGGGTAGGCGTGCTCGACGGCGTTGGCCAGCGCCTCGCCGAGGGCCAGCTGCAGGTCGTCGACCGTGTCGGGGTCCAGGCCGGCGGCGGCCGCCCAGGCGGAGACGGCGCGGCGCACCCGTGCCAGCCGGGTCGGGTCGGCGGGCAGCCGCTCGTCCAGCGGGGGCGGGAGCACGCGGATGGCGATCACGGCGACGTCGTCGGGCCGCTCGCTGTCGGGCAGCACGTCGGCGAGCAGGTGCCGGACCAGCCGCTCCGGATCGGCCGCCGCGCTCCGCCGGGCCGCCGCGATGATGCGGTCGAGGCCGGCGTCCAGCACCTCGCCGCGGCGCTCCACGAGACCGTCGGTGTAGAGCAGCAGGGTCGTCCCGGGGCCCACCGCGACCGACCCCTCGGTGTACCGCGCGCGGCCGGGCACGCCCAGCACCGGGCCCGATCCGGCGCCGTCGAGCAGTTCGGCGCCCTCCCCGGTGACCAGCAGGGCCGGCGGGTGCCCCGCGCGGGACCAGTGGACCCGCCCGGCCGCGCGGTCGACCACCAGGCAGGCGGCGCTGGAGGCCAGCGCCCCGGGCAGCCGCGCGGCGAACCGGTCGAGCAGCTCGAGCGCGGCGGCCGGCCGGCACCCCTGCAGCAGCGCGGCCGACAGCGCGCTGCGCAGCTGCCCCATGACGGCGGCGGCCGCGGGTCCCTGACCCACCACGTCGCCGACGGCGATGGCGACGCGGCCGTCGTCGAGCTCGACGACGTCGTACCAGTCCCCGCCGGCCGAGCTGCCGATCGCACCGGGGAGGTACTCGGCCGCCAGCGCCAGCCCCGCCAGCCGCGGCAGCGCGGCGGGCAGCAGGCTGCGCTGCAGCGTCGTGGCGATGTCCAGCTCGGCGCGGTAGAGCCGGGCTCGGTCCAGGCCGAGCGCGATCTGCTCGGCCACCGCCAGCAGCAGCGTGCGCTCGTGCTCGGGGAAGCGGTGCGGCCGGCGGAACGCCATGCCGAGCACGCCGATCACCCGCCCGCCCACGGTGAGCGGCAGCGCTGCCGCCGCGGCCAGAGGGTTCGACACGAGGCTGTCGGCGAGGGCAGGCGGCATGCCCGGCCGATCGGCCGGGGGGCCACGTCCTCCACCCACACCGCACGGCCGGTGCTCACGGCGGCGCTCAGCGCGACCGGCGCGCTCAGCGGGACCGATGCCCAGGCGCGCCGGTCGGCGGCCCACCGGGAGTCGCGCCCGCTCATGGCCAGCGCCTCCAGCGAGCGCCCCGTCGCGTCGAGCTCGTAGACGCCGGTGCGCCCGCCGTCGCCGGTCAGCCCGGACAGCGCCCGGGCGGCGACCTCGGCGACCTCCTCGGGGGTCGTGGCGGCCGAGACCTCGGCGGTCACCCGCTGGAGCACCGCCAGCCGCCGGGCGGTGGCCTGCTCGCCGGCCAGCAGGAGGACGTTGTCCACCGCCAGCGCGGCGCGGGCGGCGACCTCCTCGACCAGCAGCCGGTCGTCCTCGCCGAAGGGCTGGGCCTGCGCTCCCCGGGCCAGCCCGAGGACCGCGAGGACGCGGCCGCCCACCGACAGCGGCACCGCCATGCCGGACCCGACCGCGAGCGTCCCGGCCAGCTCCGGCCGGCCCTCCGGTGGCCACGGCAGCTGCGCGGTCAGCACGCTGCGCCCGCTCCGGACGACGTCCGGGCCCAGGCCGCTGTGCGGGCCGAGGGTGGCGACGGCCGCCTCCGCGCCGGCGTCGAGGCCGGCGATCCCGGCGAACCGCAGCTGCCCGTCGTCGCCGACCACGCGGGCGGTGCAGATGTCGGCGACCCGGCGGTCGACCAGCAGCCGGGAGAGCGCCGACAGCTGGCCGTCGACCGTGCGCTCGGTGTCCAGCACCGCGCCGGCCGCGGCGAGCAGGGCCTGCCGCTCGGTCTCCCGGTGCCGGACGCTGATGTCGGTGCAGACCCCGACGTGACCGGCCGAGCCGAGCCCGGCGCCGATCGGCACGGCTCGTTCCAGCAGCCAGGCGTAGGTGCCGTCGGCGCGGCGCAGCCGGAACTCCACCTCCCAGCCGCGGTCGCCGTCGGTGGCCTCGGCCACGGCCTGCGCGAGCCGCTCCCGGTCGTCGGGGTGGACGCCGTCGCGCCAGCCGTCGCCGAGCTCGGCGCCGGCGTCCCGGCCGGTGAACGCCGTCCAGCCGGCGTTGACCAGCACCCGGCGGCCCTCGCGGTCGGAGACCCAGATGAGCGCCGGGGCGAGGTCGGCGATGGCGGTGAAGCGCTCCTCGGCCTCGCGGCGGGCGCGCCCGAGGTGCACGTGCGCGCCCACTCGGGCGAGCAGCTCCTGCGCGGCGAAGGGCTTGACGAGGTAGTCGTCGGCGCCGGCGGCCAGGCCCTCGACCGCGGCCTCCTCGCCGGCGCGGGCCGACAGCAGCAGCACCGGCACCCGTGAGGTGCGGGGATCGGTGCGCAGCTCGGCCAGCAGGGCCATGCCGTCCAGCCGCGGCATCATCACGTCGCTGACCAGCAGGTCCGGCGGGGCGGCGCGGGCGGCCTCCAGCGCCTCCTGCCCGTCGGCGACCGCGGTCACCGCGTAGCGGGGCGTGAGCAGCCGGAGCAGGTAGTCGCGCATGTCGGCGTTGTCGTCGGCGACCAGCACCCGGCCGGCCGGCCCGGCACCCGCCGATCCGGCGTCCCCCGGCTCCCCGGGGGTCTCGGCGGCATCGGCGGCGGGAGGCAGCCAGCGCAGCGCCTCGCTGAGGAACGGCGCGGCGGCCCGGCCCACGGCCGGCGCGTCCGGCGTGGGCGGGGCGAGCTGGTCGGCCGGCAGGTGCGCCGTGCCGTACGGGACGGTCACGGTGAACGTCGTCCCGGCCCCGACCGTGCTCTGCGCGGTGACCGTGCCGCCGTGCAGCCCGACGAGCTCGCGGACCATCGCCAGGCCGATGCCGCTGCCCTCCCCGGAGCGCGACCTGGCCCCGGCGACGCGGGTGAAGCGCTCGAACAGCCGGGGCAGCTCGCCGGCCGGGATGCCGGTCCCGGTGTCGGCCACCGTGAGGACGGCGGCCTCGGAGCCGGGCTCCAGGCGCACCGTGATGCCGCCCTCGAAGGTGAACTTGAGCGCGTTGGACAGCAGGTTGAGGACGACCTTCTCCCACATGTCCCGGTCGACGTGCACCGGCTCGGGCAGCGCGGCGCAGGCGACGTCGTAGGACAGCCCCGCCCGCGCCACGGCGGAGCGGAACACGCTGGCCAGCTCGGCGGTGGTCGCGGCGAGGTCGACCGGCTCGAAGCGCGCCTCGATGCGGCCGGCCTGCAGCCGGGAGAAGTCGAGCAGCGTGTTCACCAGCTTGCCCAGCCGCAGGGCGTTGCGCTCGATGACCTCGAGCTCCTCGCGCACCCGCGGCGCGGAGAGGTCCTCGGCGGCGCGCAGCTCCGCGACGGGACCCATGATCAGCGTGAGCGGCGTGCGGAACTCGTGGCTGACGTTGCTGAAGAAGTCGGTCTTCGCCCGGTCGAGCTCGGCCAGCGCCTCGGCCCGCTCGCGCTCGGCCTCGTAGCTGTCGGCGTTCAGGAGGGCGCCGGAGACCTGCTGGGCGACCAGGTCGAGGAAGCCGCTGTACGCCTCGTCCTGCGGCCGGTAGGGGTTGAGCCCGACGACGAGGAAGCCGGCCAGGTCCTCGGGGCCCTGCCCGGACGCGGTGAGCGGCAGGACGACCGCGCGGTCCGGCGCCTGCTCCCAGGCGCCGGTGGGGAGGTCGGGGAAGCGGGCGCGCAGGCCGTCGACGTGCACCGGCCGGCCGGCGCGCAGCGGAGCCTGCGCGGCGCGGCGGGAGTCCTCCGCCGTGAGCACCGCCGGCAGGATCCCGCCGTCGGGGTCGATGCCGGCGGCGACCCCGAGCCGGGCCGTGTCGTCGGCGTCGTAGAGGTAGACCGCGCTGAAGGGCAGGTCGGCGAGGTTGCGCGCCAGCTGCGCGCCGACGGCGTCGAGCACCTGCCGGCGGGTGCGGGTGGGGGCCAGCGCGGCGGAGAGGTCGCGCAGCGTGGCCATGCGCCGGTCACCGATGACCCGCTCGGTGGTCTCGGTGACGACGCAGAGCATCCCGCCGGTGCGGCCGTCGTCGTCGAGCGGGCTGTAGGAGAAGGTGTGGTAGGTCTCCTCGGGATACCCGCGGCGCTCGAGGAACAGCAGCAGGTCCTCGTCCCAGGTGGCCACGCCGCTGTCGAGGACCGATCGGACCCGGGGACCGATGTCGCGCCAGATCTCCGCCCAGACCTCGCTCGCCGGGCGGCCCAGCGCCCAGGGGTGCTTGGCCTGCAGCGTGTCGTGCCGGTAGGCGTCGTTGTAGAGGAAGGCCAGCTCCGGCCCCCACCCGGCCCACATGGCGAACCGCGAGGTGAGCAGGATCCGCACGGTGTTGCGCAGCGCCGGCGGCCAGTTCTCCGGCGGGCCCAGCGGGGTCTGCGACCAGTCCCGCTCGGCCATGGCGGCGCCGACGTCCCCGCCGCCGGCGAACAGGCTCCGGGTCAGCTCGTCCGTCACCGGGGCATCACGCTGGGATCGTAGGTCGCCTGCGCCCCCCTCGCCCGCGCGCCCCCGGGGTCAGCCGCCGGGCTCGGCCGCGGCCGGTCCGCCGGTCACGCGGGCGGCGCACGACGCCGTGCCCAGCCAGGTGTGCGGCGCGCCCTGGTAGCACCAGCCCAGCCGCGGCCGCCGGCCGCTGACCCACAGCGCCGGCACCCGCTTGTCCCCGGCCCGCGAGCCGAGCAGCGAGAAGCAGCCGCGGGAGCGCAGCACCCCGGGGTCGGAGACGAGCAGCGCCAGCCCCTCCGCGACGGTCAGCGGGGTGCGCCCGGCCGCGGCCAGGCGCGGCTCGACGTCCCGCGGGGGGACGTCGAGGGTGTCCGCGCCGGTGTCCACGTCCACCAGCAGGTAGGGCACCGGCGGGACACCGAGCTCGGGCAGCGGCGTGAAGCCGGCGACGTCCTCGGCGGTCATGGTGCTGAACCCGCCCCCGCCGGCGGTCTGCACGGTGGCCAGCACGTCGAGCACCGGGACGTCGGGGACGACGACCACGAAGGGCACGCGGTCCCCGGCGGCCGGCGTCGCACCGGGCAGCACGTCGCGCAGCGGCTCGCAGCAGGCGCGGAAGCACTCCTCGGCCAGCCCGAGCATCGCCGGCAGACCGGTGGCGACCAGCGCGTGCACCTGGCGGTCGAACTCCAGCTCGACGGCGGTGGCGGCCGGCAGCGCGGGGAGTGCGGGCAGCGCGGACACGACGTCCTCCTCGTCCTCGCCGACGTGCGCCCCGGCCCTGCGCTCCCCCGGCCGGCGCGACCTCTGCGGCCGCCGAGTCTGCCGCACGGAGGTGGCCGCCGTCACGGTCTGCCGGCGGATCAGCGGCCGGGCCGGCCCCCGACGGCGGCGAGCTCGGCGACCGGCCGCCCGGTCGCCGCCGCGACCTCGTCCTCGCCGAGGGCGCCGCAGTCCACGCCCCGCAGCACCACCCCGGCCAGCGCCCGGGCGGTGGCCGGCTCGTCGAGCACCCCGCCGTCCACCCGGTCCAGGTAGGCGGCCAGCCGGCCGGCGGCGGCCGGCAGCGCGGCCCGGAAGAAGGCGTAGGTCGCCGTGTAGCGGGTGACCAGCTGGGCCGGGTGGAGGTCCCAGCCCTGGTACAGCCCGCGCTGCAACGCCCGGGTCACCAGCCCGGCGTGCAGCCGCCAGGCCGCGTGCACGTCGGCGGTGCCCCCGACGGGCAGCACGTTGGTGGAGCCGTCGACGGCGACCGCGCCGGTGCCGGCGACCGCCACCTGCATGAGGTCCTTGGCCAGGTCGGCGGCGGGGTGGTCGGAGGACTGGTGCGCGGCGGCGATGCCCAGGGCCGCGCTGTAGTCGTAGGTGCCGAAGTGCAGGCCGGTGAGGCGGGGCCCGGCGGCGTGCGCCATCCGGGCCAGGGCCACCGCGCCGTCCGCGCCGAGCACCGCCTGCGGCGTCTCGACCTGCAGCTCGAGGTCCAGGCCGAGCCCGTGGGCGTCCTCCAGGGCGCCGAGCACGGGCAGGAACGCCCGCACCTGCTCGACGTCGGTCACCTTGGGCAGGGTGACGGTGACCCGCGTGCCCGGGGGCAGGCCGCCGAGGAAGAGGTCGAGGGTGCGCACGCCGCGGCGCCGGGTCGGTCCCTCCAGCGACTTGGCGCGGACGCCGACCGACGGCGCCGCGGCTCCGGCGGCGAGGTCCGCGGCGACGGCGGCCGCGGCGGCCCGCACGTCGTCGTCCTCCCGGTCCGGCGGGCCGCGGTACCCGTCCTCGGCATCGACGCGCAGGTCCTCCACCGGCTCGGCCGCCAGCTTGGCCCGGACCCGCGGCAGCACCTCCTCCACCAGCGCCGGGTCCAGCCCCAGGTCGGGCGGCCCGTGCTCGTCCAGCGCGGCGAGCGCCGCCGCTCCCCACGCCGCGGCCAGCCCGGGCACGACGGCGTCGGCCGGCACGTAGCAGGTGTGCACCGGCTGCCGGCCGGGCCGGGCACCGGGGTAGGCGGCCTGGCGGGCCGCGTCGACCGGGGCGAGCCGCCGGTCCAGCTCGGTGTAGAGGCTCTCGTCGAGCACTAGTCGACCAGCTCGTAGGCGGGCAGGGTCAGGAAGTCGGGGAACTCCTCGGCCAGGGCCACCTGCTCGAACAGCTCCCGGGCCCGGGCCAGGTGCGGCAGCTCCCCGATGCCGGCCACCTCCTCGGCGACGACCCTGCGGACCAGCTCCTCCGTCACCGTCTCCCCGCTGTCCAGGACGACGGCGTTGTGCACCCACTGCCACACCTGCGAGCGGCTGATCTCGGCGGTGGCGGCGTCCTCCATCAGCCCGTGGATGCCGACCGCGCCGTTGCCCCCCAGCCACGCCGCCAGGTAGCGGATCGCGACCTCCACGTTCGAGCGCAGCCCGGCCGTGGTCCGCTCGCCGGGGACGCCGGCGACGTCGAGCAGCTGCGCCGGCGTCACCGACACCTCGGGCCGCTGCCGGTCCAGCTGGTTGGGCCGGTCGCCCAGGACGGCGTCGAAGGCCTCCCGGCAGACCGGCACCAGGTCCGGGTGGGCGACCCAGGAGCCGTCGAAGCCGTCCCCGGCCTCGCGGGTCTTGTCCTCGCGCACCTTCGCCAGCGCCCGCTCGTTGGCCTCGGCGTCGCGGCGGCTGGGGATCGCCGCGGCCATCCCGCCGATCGCCATCGCGCCGCGGCGGTGGCACACGGCCACCAGCTGGTCTGTGTAGGCGCGCATCATCGGGGCGGTCATGGTCACCGCGCCGCGGTCGGGCAGCACGAACTGCGGCCCGGCGTCGCGGAAGGTCTTGATGACGCTGAACAGGTAGTCCCAGCGGCCGGCGTTGAGGCCGGTGGCGTGGCTGCCCAGCGCGTGCAGCATCTCCTCCATCTCGAAGGCCGCCGGGATGGTCTCGATCAGCATCGTGGCCCGGATCGACCCGGCCGGGAGCCCGAGCTCCTGCTCGGCGGAGTCGAACACCAGCGCCCACAGCGCCGCCTCGAGGTGGCCCTCCATCTTGGGCAGGTAGAGGTACGGCCCGCTGCCGCGGTCGAGCTGCTCGCGGGCGTTGTGGAACAGGTACAGCCCGGCGTCGACCAGCGCGCCTACCGCCGGCTCGCCGTCGACCAGCAGGTGCCGCTCCGGCAGGTGCCAGCCGCGCGGGCGGGGCACGATCGTCGGCAGGTCGCCGTCCTCCCGCAGCCGGTACTCCCGGCCCTCGGGGCTGGTGAAGGCCAGCGTCCGGCGGACGGCGTCGCGCAGCACCACCTGCCCGCCGACGACGTTGCGCCAGTGCGGGGTGTTGGCGTCCTCGAGGTCGGCCAGCCACACGTCGGCGCCGCAGTTGAGGGCGTTGACCGCCATCTTCGGCTCGGTCGGGCCGGTGATCTCCACCCGGCGGTCGACCAGGCCCGGAGGCGGGGGCGGCACCCGCCAGTCGCCGTCGCGGATCTCCGCCGTCCCCGGCCGGAACTCGATGGTGCCGGCGGCGGCGATCTCCGCCCGGCGGGCGCCGCGGGCGGCGAGCAGGGCGTCGCGCTGGGCGCCGAAGCGGCTGTGCAGGCCGCCGACGAAGGCCAGTGCCCCCGGCGTGAGCACCTCCCCCGCCCGGTCGACGTCCGGTCCGACCACACGCACGTCGGTCATCAGGCCTCCTCTGTGCCGCGGGGCTGGCATCCTCTCACCGTGGCCAGCCTCGACGAGTTCAACTCCGAGCCCGCCGACCGTGCCGTGGAGTCGTTGCGGGCCTGTAACGCCGCCGCGCGCTTCGCCGCCGAGATCGCCGCCGCCCGGCCCTATCCCGACGCGGAGACGCTGGTGCGCCGCGCCGGCGAGGTCGCCCGGGGGCTGTCGTGGGACGAGGTGTCGATGGCGCTGGCCGCGCACCCGCGGATCGGCGACCGGGTGTCCGGCTCGTCGGCCGAGGCCGAGTCCTCCCGCCGCGAGCAGGCGTCGATGGGCGAGGCCGACGACGGCGTGCGGGCGGCGATCGTCGAGGGCAACCGCGCCTACGAGGAGCGCTTCGGGCACGTCTTCCTCATCCGCGCGGCCGGGCGGTCCCCGGAGGAGGTGCTGGCCGAGCTGCGGCGCCGGCTGACGGCCGACGAGGACGCCGAGCGGGCCGAGGTCACCGAGCAGCTCGCGCAGATCACCGAGCTGCGGGTGCGGGAGCTGGTGGGGGCATGAGCGTCTCGACGCACGTGCTGGACGCGGTGGCCGGGCGGCCGGCCGCCGGGGTCGCCGTCCGGTTGTTCGTGGGCGAGGACCTGCGCACGCAGGGGGTCACCGACGCCGACGGCCGCTGCCGGCTCACCGAGGACCCGACCGCCCTCGGCCCGCACCGGCTGGTCTTCGCCACCGGCGCCTGGTTCGCCGAGCGCGGGGTGACCGCGTTCTGGCCGGAGGTCACGCTCACCTTCGTCGTCGCCGAGCCGGCCGCCCACCACCACGTGCCGCTGCTGCTGTCGCCCTACGCCTACTCGACCTACCGCGGCAGCTGAGGCGCGGAGGAGATCCGGAGGCGTAACACCGATGTCGTGTCCCCGGACATGTGTCGTGGTGTGGGCTCATGAGATGTGTCGCGGTTGGGTTCAGGCGGCTTCCATCCTGGCGTAGCGCTGGTGGGGGTCGAGGGTGAGGTGGCCCAGGGGTTGGCCGTCGAGGGCGTGGAAG
>NZ_JBJNRJ010000081.1:0-17051 GCF_046233715.1 Trujillonella humicola
CCCCCCCCCCCCCCCCCCCCCCCCCCCCCCCCCCCCCCCCCCCCCCCCCCCCCCCCCCCCCCCCCCCCCCCCCCCCCCCCCCCCCCCCCCCCGCCCCCCACCCCCCCCCCCCCCCCCCCCACTCCGCTAGGGGACCCGGGTGGGGTCGAAGCCGTAGGGGAGCTCGAGCCGGTGACGGGCCAGCAGGTCGGCGTCGGCGAGCAGCTCGCGGGTCGGCCCGTCGGCGACCACCACGCCCCCGTCGAGCACCACCGAGCGCGGGCACAGCTGCAGGGCGTAGGGCAGGTCGTGGGTGACCATCAGCATCGTCACCGGCAGGGCCTCCAGGACCTCGGCGAGCTCGCGCCGGCCGGCCGGGTCGAGGTTGGACGACGGCTCGTCGAGCACCAGCACCTCCGGGTGCATCGACAGCACCGTCGCGACGGCGACCCGGCGGCGCTGGCCGAACGACAGGTGGTGCGGCGGGCGGTCGGCCACCCCGGCCATGCCCACCTGGTCCAGCGCCGCGGCCACCCGGGCGCTCACCTCGTCCTCGGGCAGGCCGAGGTTGCGCGGGCCGAACGCGACGTCCTCGCCGACGGTGGGCATGAACAGCTGGTCGTCGGGATCCTGGAAGACGACGCCCACCCGGCGCCGCACCTCCTGCAGCGTGCGCTTGCCCACCGGCAGCCCGGCCACGGCGACCCGGCCGCGGCCGCCGCTCAGCACCCCGTTGAGGTGCAGCACCAGCGTCGTCTTGCCCGCGCCGTTGGGGCCCAGCAGCGCCACCCGCTCCCCGCGCTCGACCCGCAGGTCGACCCCGTACAGCGCCTGGTGGCCGTCGGGGTAGGCGAACGCGACGTCCTCCACCAGGAGGCTGGGCTCGGGACGGGAGCCGCCCGGCGGGCTCGGCAGGGCGGCGCTCACCCGACCAGGATCCCCGCCCCGAGCACGGTGGCGGCGGCCAGGGGCAGGCTCAGGCCGGCGGCCCACTGGGAGGGCCGCACCGCGGCCGCCGGGGCGCCGGCCAGCCGGCCGGTGTAGCCCCGGGACAGCATCGCCAGGTGCACCCGCTCGCCCCGCTCGTAGGAGCGCACGAACAGCGATGCCGCCGCCGGGCCGAGCACCCGCAGCGCGCCGAGGTGACGGGGACGGAAACCGCGGGACTCACGGGCGACCCGCATGCGGCGCAGCTCGCCGGAGACGACGTCGGCGTAGCGGATCATGAACGACAGGATCTGCACGAGGAGGGCGGGCAACCGCAGCCGTTCCAGCCCGCGCAGCAGTTCGCGGGCCTCCGTGGTGGCCGCGAGCACGGTGGCCGCCAGCACCGACAACGTCGCCTTGGCCAGCAGCCCGCCGCCGGCGGTCAGCCCGCTCTCGGACAGCGACAGCCCCGCCACCTCGACCCGCGGTCCGCGCGACACGAACGGCAGCAGCAGCGCGAAGACCACGAACGGCAGCTCCACCGCCAGGCCGCGCACCAGCCGGCGGGGGGTCAGCCGGGCGACCGCGGCGACGCCGAGCACGAGCACGAGGAACCCGCCGTAGGCCGCCCACGCCCAGCCGGCGTGCACCGGGGTGGCGACGACGACCAGGGCGAAGGCGACGACCGCGACGAGCTTGACGTGCGGCGGCAGCCGGTGCACCACGCTGGAGCCCGGGACGTAGGCGGCGCCCAGCGCCCCGCCGTGCCCGGCCCCCACTCAGCCCGCCCGGTCGGCGGCGACCGGCTCGCCGGGGACCGCGCCGGCCTCCGTCGCGTCCCCGCCGCGGCGGCGACGCAGCGCCAGCGTCAGCCCGCCGGCCAGGACGAGGGTGACCGCGACGCCGATGACGCCGGCCAGCCCGCCGGACAGCCGCCCGTCGTCCACGCCGCTGACGGCGTAGTCGGCCAGCGGGGAGCCGGCGGTGGCGCTGTCGCGCGCGGTGGAGCCGAAGCCCTCCTCCTCGGCCGACCACTCCAGGCCGTCGGGGGACGAGGAGGCGTAGTAGCTGCCGACGCCGGCGATCAGCAGGGCGGCGAGCAGGCCGACGAGCAGGAAGGCGCGGTTGCGGCGGCTCACCGGACGCTCCCGGCGGCCGGTGCGACCGACGGCCGGGGCGCGAGGTCGGCCGGCCGGCGCAGGTGCGCCGCGCCGTGGACCAGGTCCGGCCGCACGGTGAGGACCGCGCCCAGGACGGCGACGGTGATCGCCGCCTCGCCGAGGCCGATGAGCACGTGGATGCCGCCCATGGTCGCCGCGACGGCCCCCAGCGAGACGTCGGCGACCCCGCCGACGGCGAACAGGCCGACGAAGGCCAGCGCGGCCGCCGGCACGGACAGGAAGGCCCCGGCCCCGGCGGCGGCGAGCACGCCGGTGCGCGTGCGCGGCAGCAGCCGCACCAGCACGCGGAACGTCCCGTAGCCGACCAGTACCGCGACCAGGCCCATGAGCGTGATGTTGGTGCCCAGCGCGGTCAGCCCGCCGTCGGCGAACAGCACCGCCTGCACGACCAGGACGACGGTCATGCACAACACCGCCGTCCACGGCCCGACGAGCACCCCCGTCAGGGCGCCGCCGATCAGGTGCCCGCTGGTCCCGGCGCCGACCGGGAAGTTCATCATCTGCACGGCGAAGACGAAGGCCGCCGTCAGGCCCGCCAGGGGCGCGGTGCGCTCGTCGAGCTCGCGGCGCGCGCCGCGCAGCGCGAGGGCGACGGTGCCCGCGGCGACCACGCCCGTGGCCACCGAGGTCGGGGCGTCGAGGAAGCCGTCGGGGACGTGCACGCTGCCTCCAGCGGGAGCGGGACCGCACGGGCCCGTCGGCCCGGCGGCGCGAGCTTATTGCATGCGAGTGGCAACTGCGACGGCTTCGCAGGTGCGCCCGGGTGCGGGGCGTCCGGGCGCGGGAGGGGTGTGCGCAACGCGGGCGAAACACGATCCCGGGACACGCGCGGCGGAGTTCACCGCCCGGAAACAGCCGGGAGCTCCCAGGCGAAACAGCGGTTCGGCACGGTGAACGCCGGTCGCTCCTCCGGAGAGGAGCACCGCCCACCCGCCGGTAGCGCCCCGCTCCCGGTGCCCGAGTACCCCGCCCCTGGCGGGTCCGCGGCCGCGGCCGCCCACCCACGACAGGAGGTTGCCGTGCTGGACACCGGCAACACCGCCTGGATCCTCACCAGCGCGTCGCTCGTGCTGCTGATGACCCCGGGCCTGGCGCTCTTCTACGGCGGCATGGTCCGCGCCAAGAGCGTCCTCAACATGATGATGATGAGCTTCGGCGCGCTGGCCCTCATCCCGATCCTCTGGGTGCTCTGGGGCTACTCGATCGCGTTCGGGGACGACGTCGGCGGCGGCCTGCTCGGCGACCCGTTCGAGTACTTCGGGCTGCAGGGCCTGATGGAGGACACCGACGCGGCGCTGCCGGCGATGGCCTTCGTCGGCTTCCAGGCCGTGTTCGCCATCATCACCGTCGCGCTCATCTCCGGCGCCATCGCCGACCGCGCCCGCTTCGGCTCGTGGATGGTCTTCGCCGGGATCTGGGCCACCATCGTCTACTTCCCGGTCGCGCACTGGGTCTTCGCCTTCGACGGCGACGACGTGGTCGGCGGCTGGATCGCCAACGACCTCGCCGCCATCGACTTCGCCGGCGGCACCGCGGTGCACATCAACGCCGGCGCCGCCGGCCTGGCGCTCGCCCTCGTGCTCGGCACGCGCCGCGGCTTCGGCCGCGAGGCGATGCGCCCGCACAACCTGACCCTCGTCATGGCCGGGGCCGGGCTGCTGTGGTTCGGCTGGTTCGGGTTCAACGCCGGCTCCGCGCTCGCCGCCGACAACGCCGCCTCCGTCGTCTGGGTCAACACCCTGGTCGCCACCGGCGCCGCCGTCCTGGGCTGGCTGCTCACGGAGAAGATCCGTGACGGGCACTCGACCTCGCTGGGCGGGGCCTCCGGTGTCGTGTCCGGCCTGGTCGCCATCACCCCGGCCTGCTCGTCGGTCTCGCCGATCGGCGCCATCCTCATCGGAGTCATCGCCGGTGTGCTCTGCGCCCTCGCCGTCGGCCTGAAGTACCGGCTGGGCTACGACGACTCGCTCGACGTCGTCGGCGTCCACCTCGTGGGCGGCATCGTCGGGACCGTGCTGATCGGGTTCTTCGCGACCGACGCCGCCCCGGCCGGCGTCGACGGCCTCTTCTACGGCGGCGGCGTCGACCAGCTGTGGCGCCAGGTGGTGGGTGCCCTGGCGGTGCTCGTGTTCTCCTTCGTGGTGACGTACGTGATCGGGTTCGCCATCCAGAAGACCATGGGCTTCCGTCTCGCCGAGGAGGACGAGGTGACCGGGATCGACCAGGTGGTCCACGCCGAGTCGGGGTATGACTTCGCCTCCCTGGGGAGCAGCGGGTCCTCCGCCCCGCTGGGCGCCCAGGCACGGGCCGAGGCCCGCAACATCGAAGGGAGCCGGGCGTGAAGCTCGTCACCGCCATCGTCAAGCCGTTCAAGCTCGACGACGTCAAGAACGCCCTCGAGCTGATCGGCATCGCAGGTCTGACCGTCAGCGAGGTCCAGGGCTTCGGCCGCCAGCGGGGCCACACCGAGGTGTACCGCGGGGCGGAGTACCAGGTCGACTTCGTCCCGAAGGTCCGCATCGAGATCGTCGTCAGCGAGCTCGACGCCGCGCGGGTGGTCGACGCCGTCGTGGAGTCGGCCTCCACCGGACAGATCGGCGACGGCAAGGTCTGGGTGACCACGATCGACGAGATCGTGCGGGTCCGCACCGGCGAGCGCGGCGCGGACGCCCTGTAGGGCACGGCGGGACGTCGGCCGGGGCGGCGGGGGCGACCCCGCCACCCCGGCCGACGCGTTCCCGGTCCCCGGCGCCCCCGGCGCCACACCGCGGCGCCCCTGCGTGCGCCGCCACCCGGGCGCCTCCGGCGCCCCCGCCGACACCCCTGGGGGAGACGTGCTCGACACCGACTCGTTGCCCGCGCTGCCGCGGGATCGGCGGGTGCAGGCCCTCGACACCTGGCTGGCGGGCCTGCTCGACGACGCGGTCGCCGGTACCCCGCCACCGGCCGCCCGCCGCGGCGCCCCGGCTCCCCGGGCCGGGCTCGAGGGGCTGGCGCTGGTGGCGGTCGGCAGCCTCGGCCGCCGCGAGCTGCCCCCGCACGGCGACCTCGACCTGGTCCTCGTGCACGACGGCCGACCGGAGATCGCGGCGCTGGCCGACGCCGTCTGGTACCCGGTGTGGGACGCGGGGCTCAAGCTCGACCACTCGGTGCGCACCGTCGCCGAGGCGGTGGCCGTCGCCTCCACCGACGCCAAGGCGGGGCTCGGTCTGCTCGACGCCCGGCTGGTCGCCGGCGACGCCGACCTCGCCGCCCGGCTGCGGACGGCCACCCTGGGCAGCTGGCGCCAGTCGGCGGCCCGGCTGCTGCCCCAGCTGCGCGACCTGCGCCGCGACCGCGCCCGGCGGGTCGGTGAGCTGGCGTTCCTGCTCGAGCCGGACCTCAAGGAGGCCTACGGCGGGCTGCGCGAGGGCCAGGTGCTGCGCGCGGTCGCCGCCGCGCAGCTGGCCGACGAGCCCTCGCGAGAGGCCGAGGACGCCTACGCGTTCCTCCTCGACGTCCGCGACGAGCTGCGCCGGCGCTCCGGCCGGGCCTCCGACGTCCTGGTGCGCCAGGAGCAGCGCCCGGTGGCGGTCGCCCTGGGCCTCGCGGACGAGGACGCCCTGCTGCGCGAGGTCAGCCTGGCCGGCCGCCGCCTGGCGTTCGTGGCCGACGGCACGTGGCGCCGGGTGGAGGCCGCGCTCGTCCGCCGTCCGCGGGGCCGTTACCGCCGGGTGCACCGCGAGCCCCTCGCCGACGGCGTCGTCCGCCAGGGCGACGAGGTGGTGCTGGCCCGCGACGCGCGGCCGGCCGCCGACCCCGGCCTGGTGCTGCGCGGTGCCGCCGCCGCCGCGCGCGCCGACCTGCTCCTGTCGCCGTACACGCTGAAGGTGCTCGCGGTCCACGGCCCGCCGGTCCCCGAGCCGTGGCCGGCGGAGGTCCGGTGGTCGTTCCTGCGGCTGCTGGCCAGCGGTCGCAGCGCGGTGCCGGTGATCGAGCAGCTGGACCAGGAGGGCCTGTGGGCCCCGCTGCTGCCCGAGTGGGAGCGCGTCCGGTCGCTGCCGCAGCGTCATCCCTGGCACCGCTTCACCGTCGACCGCCACCTGGTCGAGGCCGCGGCCGCCGCGGCCGAGCTGACCCGGGACGTCGACCGGCCCGACCTGCTGCTCGTCGGTGCCCTGCTGCACGACATCGGCAAGGGCTGGCCCGGCGACCACAGCGTCGTCGGCGAGCCGATCGGCGCCGCGATCGCCACCCGCATGGGCTTCGGGGCGGCGGACGTCGCGACGCTGGCGGCGATGGTCCGCCACCACCTGCTCCTGCCCGACACCGCCACGCGGCGCGACATCGACGACCCGGCGACGATCACCCGGGTCGGCGACACCCTCGGCGGCGACCCGGCGCTGCTCCAGCTGCTGCACGCGCTCGCCCAGGCAGACGGCGCGGCGACGTCGGCGTCGGCCTGGTCCCCGTGGAAGGCGCACCTGGTGGCGGCGCTGGTCGCCCGGGTGCAGGGCGCGATGAGCAGCGGTGGCGCCGGCACCCGGGACCCCGAGCCGGTGCTGCACCCGACGCAACCGCAGGCCACGGCCTCGCCGCAGGCCGCCGGTGCCGCCGACGGCGACCGGGTGGCCGTCGCCGTCGGCATCGAGGACGTCGCCGACGGCCAGCAGATCACCGTCGGCGCCCCCGACCGGCCCGGCCTGTTCAGCGTGCTGGCCGGGGTGATGGCGCTCAACCAGCTGGACGTGCGGGCCGCGAAGGTCAACGTGCTCGACGGGCGGACGACGGCGGTCTTCGCGGTGCGCCCCCGGTTCGGCCGGGCTCCGGACGCGGCGATCCTGGCCGACGCCGTCCGGGCGGCGCTGGAGGGCACCCTGCCGCTGGCCGAGCGGCTGCGGCAGCGGGAGGCCGACTACCGGCAGGACGGCACGCGGGCGGCGCCGCCGCGGATCTCCTGGCACGACTCGGAGGCCAGCGGGGAGCAGAACAGCATCGTGGAGGTGCGCGCCGGGGACCGCGCCGGGCTGCTGCACCGGCTCACCGCCGCGCTGGCCGGGGAGGGCCTGGACGTCACCTCCGCCCGCGTGGAGACCCTCGGTGCCGACGCCGCCGACTACTTCTACGTGTGCAACGCCACCCGGGAGCCGATCGACGCCGCCCAGCGGGCCCGGGTCGAGGTGGCGCTGGTCAGCGCCGCCCGCGGGGCGCCGGAGCCGGTGGCCAGCGGGCGGGGGAGCGGGGACACGCCGGGCTGAGGTCCGCGTTCCTGTCGGATGCGCGTGTTCTCCTCGGGTCGAGACGGAACGGTCCCGTCTGGTGCGAGAGGAGCGCGGCGTGTCCGACATCCGCGAGTGGCCCTGCCCCGACTGCGGGGACGTGCGAGCGTTCGTCCAGCCGCCGTGCGCCGACGGGCACACCGACGAGGGCGGCGAGTGCCCCGAGTGGGTTTGCGCCGACTGCGGCACCGCGCTGGTGTCCGGGGTCGCCCCGTCCGCCGCGGCGGCCACCGCCCGCCGCGCCGCCTGATCGTCCCCGCCGCCGGGGCTCTGCCGATGCGGCCCGGTGGGGAGTCGCGCGGTCTCGGATCCGCGTAGCCTGCTTCGCATGACGTCCTCGCCGGGGTGGACCTTCCTGTCCAACCACGGGCACGTCCTGGTGAGCATCAGCGCCGACCCCGACGTCCGCATGCGCGACGTCGCGGAGCGCGTCGGGATCACCGAGCGGGCGGTGCAGATGATCGTGGCCGACCTGGAGCGGGCCGGCTACGTCGAGCGGGAGCGCATCGGCCGGCGCAACCGCTACACGGTCGTGCCGGACACCCGCTTCCGGCACCCGCTCGAGGAGCACGTCCGCGTGGGTGACTTCCTCGCCCTGGTCCTCAGCGATGCGGGGCTCCCGGCGGCGCGGGCGCGCAGCGGAGCGGGGTCCGCCGCGGCTGACCCCGGACGTGGGGGGTGGCGGCTCCGGCCCGCCCCGCGGGTGGTCACCACCTCGCCGGCGGCGCTCGATCCCGGGTGACCGGCATCACGGCCGACCCCGTGCTCCCCGCCGGAGGCCGTCCGGGCGGGGATGTCGATACCCTGAGGAGCAGGAGGCGCGAGGGTCCGGACGTCCCGGGCCGGCCCGCTGCCGTGTCGCCGGTCGTGCGGACCGGCGGGCCGCGCCCACGACCAGCCGAGGTATGCCCGTGTTCGAGACGCTCTCCGACCGCCTGGACAAGGTCTTCACCGGCCTGCGGGGCAAGGGTCGGCTGACAGACGCCGACATCGACGCCACCGCCCGCGAGATCCGCATCGCGCTGCTCGAGGCCGACGTCGCTCTGCCGGTGGTGCGGGCCTTCATCACCGCCGTCAAGGAGCGGGCGCGGGGGGCGGAGGTCTCCCAGGCGCTCAACCCCGCTCAGCAGGTCGTCAAGATCGTCAACGAGGAGCTCGTCCAGGTCCTCGGCGGGGAGACCCGACGGCTGCGCTACGCCAAGACCTCGCCCACGGTGATCATGCTGGCCGGCCTCCAGGGTGCCGGTAAGACGACGCTCGCCGGCAAGCTGGGCCTGTGGCTGAAGGGCCAGGGTCACACGCCGCTGCTCGTCGCGGCCGACCTGCAGCGGCCCAACGCGGTCAACCAGCTGTCGATCGTGGCCGGTCAGGCCGGGGTCGACGTCTACGCGCCCGAGCCGGGCAACGGCGTCGGCGACCCGATCAAGGTGGCCGCCGACTCCATCGACCACGCCCGCCGCACGATGCACGACGTCGTCGTCGTCGACACCGCCGGACGGCTGGGCATCGACGCCGAGCTGATGGCCCAGGCCGCCGGCATCCGGGACGTCGTCCACCCTGACGAGACCCTCTTCGTCGTCGACGCGATGATCGGCCAGGACGCGGTGACGACCGCCGAGGCGTTCCGGGACGGCGTCGGCTTCAGCGGTGTGGTGCTGACCAAGCTCGACGGCGACGCCCGCGGTGGTGCGGCGCTGTCGGTCCGCCACGTGACCGGCCAGCCGATCATGTTCGCCTCCACCGGCGAGAAGCTCACCGACTTCGACGTCTTCCACCCCGAGCGGATGGCCTCGCGCATCCTCGGCATGGGCGACGTCCTCACCCTCATCGAGCAGGCCGAGCAGGCGTTCGACGCCGACCAGGCCGAGCGGATGGCCGGCAAGCTCGCCGCCCGCGAGGGCTTCACCCTCGAGGACTTCCTCGAGCAGATGATGGCCATCCGCAAGATGGGCCCGATCGCCAACCTGCTCGGCATGCTGCCCGGTGCCGGGCAGATGAAGGAGCAGCTCAAGCAGATCGACGACCGGGACCTGGACCGGACGGCGGCGATCATCCGCTCGATGACGCCGGAGGAGCGGGTCAACTCCAAGATCATCAACGCCTCGCGGCGGGTCCGGATCGCCAACGGCTCCGGGGTCAGCGTCACCGACGTCAACCAGCTCCTGGAGCGGTTCGCCCAGGCGCAGAAGATGATGGGCCAGATGGCCGGCAGCATGGGCCTGCCCGGCATGGGCCCCATGTCGAAGAAGGCCCGCGGCCGGCAGATGCAGGCCCAGTCGAAGAAGGGCAAGGGCAAGAAGGGCAAGGGCAAGGCGCCCGCCCGCCGCCCCATGGGTGCCGCCGGCCTGCCCCCGGGTGCCTTCGGCGGCGGCGGTGGCATGCCGGGCGGGATGCCCCAGCTGCCCCCGGGCCAGGGCCTGCCGGACCTCACCAAGCTCAACTTCGACCAGTTCAAGGACGGCGGGCGCTGACCGCCCCGGCCCTGCACCTCGCGGGCGTCGTCCTCCCCGAGGGCGAGCACCGCGACCTGTGGGTGCGCGACGGGCACCTCACCGCCGAACCGGTGCCCGGCGCCGAGACGGTCTCCCGCGGCGGGTTCGTGCTGCCGGGGCTGGTCGACGCGCACTGCCACGTCGGCATCGCCCGCGGCGGCGGGCCCGTGGAGACGCTCGACGGGCTGCGCGAGCAGGCGCTGGCCGAGCGGGACGCCGGCGTCCTCGCGCTGCGCGACTGCGGCTCGCCGGTCGACACCCGGGCCCTGGACGACGAGCCCGACCTGCCGCGGATCATCCGCGCCGGCCGGCACCTCGCCCGCACCCGCCGCTACCTGCCCGGCCTCGGCATCGAGCTCGAGCCCGCGGACCTGGTGGCCGAGGTGCGGGTGCAGGCCCGCCGCGGCGACGGCTGGGTCAAGCTGATCGGCGACTGGATCGACCGCTCGGTCGGTGACCTCGCTCCGGAATGGCCGGCCGACGTCCTCGCCGCGGCCATCGCCGCCGCCCACGAGGAGGGCGCGAAGGTCACCGCGCACACGTTCGGCACCGACGCGCTGCCCGACCTGATCCGGGCGGGCATCGACTGCGTCGAGCACGGCACCGGGCTGACCGAGGAGCTGATCGGGGAGATGGCCGCGCGCGGCACCGCCGTCGTCCCGACGCTGGTGAACGTCGAGAACTTCCCCGGGTTCGCCGCCGCGGGGGAGAAGCGCTTCCCGGCGTACGCGTCCACGATGCGGCGGCTGCACGCGAGCTCCGGCGCGGTCGTCCGGGCGGCCCACGAGGCCGGGGTCCCCGTCTTCGCCGGCACCGACGCCGGCGGCGGCATCGACCACGGCCGGGTGGCCGACGAGATCCGCGCGCTGGCCGACGCCGGGCTGCCCGCCGAGGCCGCGCTGGCGGCCGGGTCGTGGGCGGCCCGCACCTGGCTCGGGCTGCCGAACGTCGTCGACGGGGCTCCCGCCGACCTCGTGGTCTACGACACCGACCCGCGTGCCGACCTCGACGTCCTCGCCCGGCCGTCGCTCACCGTCCTGCGCGGCCGCGTCGTCGCCCGACCCGGCCGCTGATCCCCGTGTCCGGCGCGACGGCACTGTTGCTGCTCGCCGGTCTGGCGCTGCTCGTCGTGGGCGGGGAGCTGCTCGTGCGCGGCGGCAGCCTCCTCGGCCGCGCGATGGGCCTGTCGCGGCTGGTGATCGGCCTGACCGTCGTCGCCGCCTGCACCTCGGCACCGGAGATGGCGGTGACGGTGGCCGCGAGCCTGGGCGGCAGCCCGGGCCTGGCGGTGGGCAACGTGGTCGGCAGCAACGTCGTGAACCTCCTGCTCATCCTCGGTGTGTCCGCCCTGGCCGCGCCGCTGGTGGTGCGGGCGCAGATCGTCCGCCTCGACCTGCCGGTGCTGATCGTCTTCACCGCCGTGCTGCTGCTCATGGCGCTGGACGGCACCGTCTCCGTGCTGGAGGGCGGAGTCCTCCTGCTCGCCCTCGTCGGGTATGCCGCCGTCCTGCTCCGCCTGGGCCGGCGGGCCGTGGCGCGGGCGGGCGGAGCCGGGGAGGACGACGAGCAGCGGGAGGACCCGCCGCCGGCCGCGCGCGGACGGAGCGTGCTGTCCGGGACCGGCCTGGTGCTCGTGGGCGTCGTCCTGCTCGTGGTCGGTGCGCGGTGGCTGGTCGACGCCGCCGTCACCGTGGCCACCGACCTGGGCGTCAGCGACCTGGTGATCGGCCTGACGGTCGTCGCCGTCGGGACGTCGCTCCCCGAGCTGGTGACCTCGGTCGTCGCCGCGCTCCGGGGCGAGCGGGACATCGCGGTGGGCAACGCCGTGGGCAGCAGCATCTTCAACATCGGCGCGGCGCTGGGCGCGGCCGCGGTGGTCAGCACCGGCGGGATCCCGATCGCGCCCAGCGTCGTGCGCTTCGACCTCCCGGTGGCGCTCGCGGTGGCGGTGGCGGTGCTGCCGCTCGCCTTCACCGGGTTCGTCCTCCGGCGCTGGGAGGGGGCGCTCCTGGTCGCCTACTACGGCGTCTACCTGCTCTACCTGCTGCTGGACGCGACCGACCACGACGCCCTGCCGGCCTTCAGCGCGGTGATGCTCGCCTTCGTCCTCCCGATCACCGCGCTGGGTCTGCTGACCGCCGTGGCCCACGAGGTGCGCCGCCGCCGGGCCGCGCCCGGCGGGGCGGGGCGCGCGCCCCGGGACGGGGGACCCGCACGCGACCCCGGGGGGTAGGTCGACAATGTCCCCGTGCTCCTCCGGATGTCCTCCCTGTTCCTGCGCACCCTGCGCGACGACCCGGCCGATGCCGAGGTGCCCAGCCACCGGCTGCTGGTCCGCGCCGGCTACATCCGCCGCGCCGCGCCGGGCGGGTTCACCTGGCTGCCGCTGGGCTACCGGGTCTTCCGCAACGTCGAGCGCGTCGTCCGCGAGGAGATGGACGCGATGGGCGCCCAGGAGGTGCACTTCCCGGCGCTGCTGCCCCGCGAGCCCTACGAGGCCACCGGCCGCTGGACCGAGTACGGCCCGAACCTCTTCCGGCTGCAGGACCGGCGGGGCAACGACTTCCTGCTCGGCCCCACCCACGAGGAGATGTTCACGCTCCTGGTGAAGGACCTGTACTCGTCCTACAAGGACCTGCCGCTGTCGCTGTACCAGATCCAGACCAAGTACCGGGACGAGGCGCGGCCGCGGGCCGGGCTGTTCCGCGGCCGCGAGTTCACGATGAAGGACAGCTACTCCTTCGACGTCGACGACGCCGGGCTGGACAAGTCCTACGCCGCGCACCGCGACGCCTACATCCGCATCTTCGACCGGCTGGGCCTGGACTACGTCATCGTCTCGGCGATGTCCGGTGCCATGGGCGGTTCGCGGAGCGAGGAGTTCCTGCACCCCACCGCGATCGGTGAGGACACCTTCGTCCGCTCGGCCGGTGGGTACGCCGCGAATGTCGAGGCGGTCACCACCGTCGTCCCCGACGAGATCCCGCTCGACGGGCTGCCGGCCGCGCACGTCGAGGACACCCCCGGCACCCCGACGATCGAGACCCTGGTCGCGGTGGCGCAGCAGCTGTTCCCCGACGCCGGCCACACCGCCGCCTCGACGCTGAAGAACGTCCTCGTCACGCTGGTGCACCCCGACGGCACCCGGGAGCCGGTCGCGATCGGCGTCCCCGGCGACCGCGAGGTCGACGCCAAGCGGCTGGAGGCGCAGGTCGCGCCGGCCGAGGTCGAGCCGTTCACGGAGTTCGACGAGCACCCGGCGCTGGTCAAGGGCTACATCGGCCCGCAGGTGCTCGGCGCCGGCAGCGCGTCGGGCATCCGCTACCTGGTCGACCCGCGCGTGGTGACCGGCACGCGGTGGATCACCGGCGCCAACGAGGCCGGCAAGCACGTGTTCGACCTGGTCGCCGGCCGGGACTTCGGCTGGGACGGCGTGGTCGAGGCCGCCGAGGTGCTGCCCGGGGACCCCGCGCCGGACGGCTCGGGTGCGCTGGAGCTCGCCCGCGGCGTGGAGATGGGGCACATCTTCCAGCTGGGCCGCAAGTACGCCGAGGCGCTGGACCTGAGGGTGCTCGACGAGAACGGCAAGCTCGTCACGGTCACGATGGGCTCCTACGGCATCGGCGTCTCCCGCGCGGTCGCGGCGATCGCCGAGTCCACGCACGACGAGCTCGGGCTGGTCTGGCCGCGCGAGGTCGCGCCGGCCGACGTCCACGTCGTCGCCACCGGGAAGGACACCGCCGTCTTCACCGCCGCCGAGGATCTGGCGCAGGCGCTCGTGCGCGCCGGGCTGACCGTGCTGTACGACGACCGGCCGAAGGTGTCGCCCGGGGTGAAGTTCAAGGACGCCGAGCTGCTCGGCATGCCGACGATCGTCACCGTGGGCCGAGGTCTGGCCGACGGTGTCGTGGAGCTGCGCGACCGGGCCACGGGGGAGCGCCAGGAGGTGCCGGTCGCCGAGGCCGCCGACCGCGTGCTGGCCGCCGTCAGGAGCTGACGGCGACCAGCTCGACCTCGAAGCCGTCGCCGTCCTCCAGGTAGGCGGCGCGGTGGTCCGGCCCGCCGGCGAAGGGGTGGCGGTCGGGGAACAGCAGCCGCCACCCGTGCTCGGGCGCCTCGGCGACGAGCGCGTCGAGCTCGCCGGCCGTGCCGGCGTGGAAGGCGAGGTGGTTGAGGCCGGGCGCGCGGCGCTCGTGCCGGGACCCGGCCAGGTCCGGGGACCGCTCGACGACGACGTAGACGTCCCCGCGCCGCCACGACCGGCCGTGCTCCCAGGACCGGTACGGCTGCGCGCCCAGCCGGGTCAGCAGCCAGCCCCAGGACCGCTCGGCCCGCGCCAGGTCGGGCACCCACAGCTCGACGTGGTGCAGCAGACCCCGGCTGGCTCGATCCCCGGTCGTCACGTCTGGCATCATGGTCGGTCGAACACGGCGGTGTGCGGCCCTCTCACCGTGCCCGGCCGTGTCCCTGGCTCCGCCCCGGCGTCCCCCACGCGTCCGTCCGGCGAGCACCGACAGACAGCGTTCGAGGAGAACACGAGCCACCGTGGCCACCAAGATCAAGCTCATGCGCCTGGGCAAGATGCGCGCGCCGTACTACCGCATCGTCGTCGCCGACTCGCGCACCAAGCGGGACGGCCGCTCGATCGAGACGATCGGCAAGTACCACCCGAAGGAGGACCCCTCCTTCATCGAGGTCGACAGCGAGCGGGCGCAGTACTGGCTGGGCGTCGGTGCGCAGCCCACCGAGGCCGTCGCCGCCATCCTCCGGGTCACCGGTGACTGGCAGAAGTTCAAGGGCGAGCCGGCTCCGCCGCCCATGAAGGTCGCCGCCCCGAAGCCGGACAAGAAGGCCCTCTACGAGGCCGCCGTGCTCGACTCCGGGAACGAGCCGGCCGCCGGCGCCACCACCCCGAAGAAGAAGGCCGCCCCCAAGGCCGACGCGCCGGCCGAGACCGTGGCCGAGGCCGCCGCTGCCGGTGGCGAGGGTGCGGCCGCCGGCGCCACCTCGACGCCCGCCGAGTAAGACGTGGTCGAAGAGGCGCTCGAGCACCTGGTCAAGGGCATCGTCGACCACCCGGAGGACGTCCAGGTCGACCTGCTCACCAACCGCCGCGGCAAGACCCTCGAGGTCCGGGTCCACCCCGACGACCTGGGCAAGGTCATCGGCCGTGGCGGGCGCACGGCCAAGGCGCTGCGCACCGTCATGACCGGCGTCGGTGGCCGGGGCCTGCGGGTCGACGTCGTCGACACCGACGGGCGCTGAGTCCTCCTCCCCTTGAGCGCCACCCCTGACGACACCGTGGTGGTCGGCCGCATCGGCCGGCCCCACGGTGTCCGTGGTGAGGTCACCGTCGAGGTCCGCACCGACGACCCCGAGCTGCGCTTCGCCCTGGGAGCGGTCCTGCGCACCGAGCCCGCCGGCCGCGGGCCGCTGACCGTCGTCGGCCGCCGGTGGCACCGCGAGGTGCTGCTGCTGCGGCTGGCCGGACCCGACGGCGTCGAGGTCGGCGCCCGCGAGGCCGCCGAGGAGCTGCGCGACACCGAGCTGCACGTGCCGGTCGCCGACCTCCCCGAGCTCGCCGACCCCGACGCCTTCTACGACCACCAGCTGGTCGGGCTCGCCGCACGGCTGCCCGACGGGTCCGCGCTGGGCGAGGTCAGCGCCGTGCGGCACGAGGGCACCGAGCTGCTCGTCGTCCGGCGCGCCGAGGGCGGGCCCGTGCTCGTCCCGTTCGTCTCCGCGATCGTGCCCACCGTCGACCTCGACGGGGGCTTCGTCGTCGTGGATCCCCCCGAGGGGCTGCTGAACCTGTGACGGCCTTCCGCGTGGACGTCGTCACCATCTTCCCCGAGTACCTGGCGCCGCTGCGCCAGTCGCTGCTGGGCAAGGCCGCCGAGCGGGGCCTGGTGTCCATCGGCGTGCACGACCTGCGGCAGTGGACCGACGACCTGCACCGCACCGTCGACGACGCGCCCTACGGCGGGGGGCCGGGCATGGTCATGCGCCCCGAGCCGTGGGCGCGGGCCCTCGAGCAGGTCCGCCCGCCGGGCACCCGGCTCGTGGTGCCCACCCCGGCCGGCCGGCCGTTCACCCAGGCGGTGGCGGCGTCGTGGGCGGCGGAGCCCGGGCTGGTCTTCGCCTGCGGCCGGTACGAGGGCATCGACCAGCGTGTCGCCGACTGGGCCGCCGGGACCGGCCCGGTCTCCGAGGTCTCGATCGGGGACTACGTCCTGGCCGGCGGGGAGTCCGCGGTGCTGGTCATGGTCGAGGCGGTCACCCGGCTGCTGCCGGGGGTGGTCGGCAACCGCGAGTCCGTGGAGCTCGACTCGCACGCCGACGGTCTGCTCGAGGGGCCCTCCTACACCCGCCCGGCGTCGTGGCGCGGCCGGGAGGTGCCGCCGGTGCTGCTGTCGGGCGACCACGCCGCGATCGCCCGCTGGCGGCGCGCGGAGTCGCTGCGCCGCACCGCCGTCCGCCGGCCCGATCTGCTGGCGGCGCTGCCGGACGAGGCGCTGTCGGCCGCCGACCGGGCGGTCCTCGACGGTGACTGAGCGGGCGTGGGTGCGGCCCACCGCGCGCGTCGTCGTGCTGGACCCGGCCGGGCGGGTGCTGCTGCTGGGTGCCCGTCTGTCCGGCCCGGACGAGGTGCCCGGCGACGTGCTGTTCTGGTACACGCCCGGCGGGGGAGTGGAGGACGGCGAGTCGGTGCGCGTGGCCGCCGTCCGCGAGCTCGCCGAGGAGATCGGTCTGGTGGCCGACCCCGCGGCGCTGGAGGGACCGGTGTGGTTCCGCCGCCACCTGGGTGCCTTCGGCGGCGTCGACATCGACTCGCGGGAGACCTTCTTCGCGCTGCGCGACGTCGAGCACACCGTGGACGCCTCGGGCCGCACCGAGCTGGAGGTGCTCGGGGACGAGCCGCACCGCTGGTGGACGGTCGACGAGATCGCCGCCAGCGACGAGACCTTCGCGCCCGCCGACCTCGCCGACGCCCTGGCCGAGCTGCTGCGCGGCCCGCACCGGGGGCCGCCGCGCTTCGTCGCCTGAAGTCGTGGCAGAATGGCTAGCTGCTGCACGACCGTCGGCCTCGCCGATGGGGCTCGGCACCACGCCTGAGCCGCAGCTCCCCGGGGGGGGGGGGGGGGGGGGGGGGGGGGGGGGGTCCGCGGAGTCCACCCCTCGACCGGCTCACTGACGGCGATTATCACACACGC
>NZ_JBJNRJ010000082.1:0-15982 GCF_046233715.1 Trujillonella humicola
ACCGGTCGAGTTCGAAGATCACCACTACCGTGACACCACGACCCCCGCGGACCTCGCGGTGGCCTGAACACAGCGTCCGTCAAATCCAGGACGGTTCAAGGTGCGCGTCGAGGTGCTGGGCCAGCCCGCCGCGCCGGGCTGCCAACTCCAGCTCCGCCAGCCCGCCCACGGTCAGCTGGGCCCGCCCGTAGCCGGCCAGCACGTCGCCACCGGCCGGATCCAGTTCGGCCAGCACCACGCTGCGCGGCCACGACAGGGCCAGCGCCAGCCCGCTCGTCGTGACCCCGGGCGCTCCCTTGGCCGAGCACAGCGCGATCAACACCGCCGCCGCCCCCGCCTACTCGCCGGCCACCACGACGATGGCGATTCCGCCCGCCGCCGCACGGGCCGCGATATCCGGCCCGTCCGCGGCATCGACAAGCACATCGATCACCCGCAGCCCATCGGCACCCGGCGAACCGGACTGCACCACCGTGGCTTCCACCGCGCGCGGCGTTCCCGCCCCGGCCGGCCCCTCGACCCCGCCACTACCGGCCACCGGGACGAGTAGCACGTCATCACCGGCCCGCAGCGGCGTCGTCGGCAGCTGAACGGCCGACACCCCGACGCCGACCAGCTGCTGACCGGGAGGCGGCAGCGGCTGCTCGGTCAGCGCACCGCGAGTGAGCAGCGATCCCGGCGTCAGGGTGGTCGCGGCGACCATCCCGATGACCTGGTCGCGATCGGCGTACGGAATGGGCGCCAGCGTCGGATCGACAGACACACGCGCCTCGACCAGGTCGGCCGCGGTGATCGTCTGCCCCCACGGAACCTCGCGAGCAACCGCGATGACCGGCGACGTCTGCCCCAGCGAGCTGGCCAGATAGGCCGCGCCCAGCGCACCCAGGATCACCATCGCCACGGCCAGCGCCAGCAGCGCCGGACGACGGCGGCGGCGCGGTGGCGGTAGCACCGGTGCCCGGGACAACCCGTTCACCGCCGTCGCGGAAGCCGGCGAGCTGACCGCCGGAGGATGCATCCGAGTCATCAGCGGCCGCCGTCCTGGTTGAGGACGTGCAGCTCACCGACGAACAGCTCTGCCGACGCCGACAGCTCCAGCGTCTCGGTGCCCGACAGCCCGCCGCCGGACCAGGTGATCGTCCACGTGCTCGTCGCCGTGATCGGCCACGCACCGCCACCGGGCACGTGCCGGCTCGACGCCTGCGCGTAGACGTGGCCGCAGTCCGGCGACTCTCCCTCCGCCCCAGGGACGTACGGCGTCCCGGGCCCACAGACCACGGTGGTGCCGTCCCCCATGTCCCAGGCGATGCGGCTCACCTCCCCGACAGCGACGACGGTCACACCACCGGCCGAGACCGACCGCCGCGTCGGTCCCAGGAACTGCTCCCCGCGCTCGCTCCACATCCACACCGGTAGGCCGACGAGCCCGCTGGTCGAGGTTGGCGGCGGCGCCAACCGGATCTCCGGAGCACGCATGACGAGCGATGCGACCGCTTGTTCAGCCAGGACGCGCGGATCCACCGGCGGCGCTGGCAGGGCGGAGCCATTGGGCACGAAGCTGAACACCGCGGTGAGGCCCGACCCGTCGGGCCTCTGGCAGACGCGCAGATACATGACTCCGTCGGCGGGTGAATTCCCACCCCACACAGCGCTCGTCGGCGCCGGCTGCGGCTCAGCAACGGTGTACGTGCACGGGCTCGGCAGCGAGGCGTCTCCGCCTGTCTCCTGCCCTCCGCCAGGGGTGACACTCCCGACCACCGGGTCCGCCTCCGCGTCCTGACCGGGAGAGGTCGCCTCGACCAAGCAGATGCCGGTCTGTGCGTCCTGCTTGGCGCATTCGACGGGTGGGGCTGCCATGGCGCTGTTGAGCTGGCCGGGGACGAGGAGCATCGCAGTCGCCAGCAAGGCCACGAGGGACAGCTTCAGCATGGTCGATCCGTGAGCGGTTCCAGCTCGTTGACCAACCACGGGGATCCGGGTTCGGTTTCGTAGCGGGTCACGGTGATATCCCAGACGTACCGCGGTGGAGTCCCCGGTGGCACGACCTCGCCGGTCGCCACCCTCACCAGCCGGGTGCTCTGGCTGTCGTAGCAGCCCGTGATCGTCACGGTCGGCCCTTCAGGAGCCGCCAGATCGATGCCGGTGACCTGCAGGGCGACCGCGGTGTCACCTTCCTGGCGGAGGCCGATCGTCGCGTAGTCTCGCACCGCCGTGACGGCGAGCAGGGCGGCGGGGTCGCCCGCGAATCGCCGGATCTCTGGTTCCCAGTCCCTGGCGCCGGGGTCCTTCTTGGCCGCGTCGGTCACGCGCAGCATCTCGCTGACGACCGCGGTGGCAGCCTCTGCCGCCTCGTCTTCCGGAGTCGGCGCGCTGCTCGCCACGGGAGGGGTCGTCGAAGTCCGCGCAGCCGACGACGTCGTCGCGTCCAGCGACGAGCCCTCGGAACTGGCCTCACCCTCTGTACAGCCGGCGAGGGACAGCAGCGCAAGGAGTACGCCAGCCGCCCACCGCCGCCTGGTCATCGCGAGTGCCCTCGCCGGTTCGGCAGGCCGGCCTTCACGACAAGGAGGACGGCTGTGGGTCGGCGCAGAGGGCTCAGGGGCACGCGATTCGGCGCCACGCTTGACTTCGTCGTGCGGTCCATGGCCACCTCCCGGGGCAACGTGCGCGGGAAATTACCACCGCAGTCGTCCAGGAAGGCAAGCTTCTTTCTCCAGTAATTCTCCTGTTCAGCCGCCGAAGGACGCCAACGTCGCGTGATCGCTACGACTACGGCGGATGGCCGCCTCCACGCGAGGGACGTCCACGCCGAGAACGTCGGCGACGGCGGCGAGCACCTCGGCCGAAGGAACGGCCCCGGTACGGCCGTCCTCCAGACGCACGTACGTCATGACCGACAGTCCGGGACCAGTCACCTCATTCGTGGCGCGTCCGGCCGCCAGGCGCAGAGCCGCCAGCGGCGGGTCCGCGGAATCGACGTCGAGCAGGTGCAAGGGGTCGATGCCCAAAGCGGCCGCGAGCCGCGGCACAAAACGGGGTCGCGGCCGCTCGAGTCCCGTCTCCCAGACTCGAATGCGCGATGGGCTCGAAAGCGCCAGTTTCGCGGCCAGTTCTTCTCGAGTAAGACCCATGGCTTCCCGGGCAGCCTGCAGGCGGTCGCCTCGAAGCACCGGCCGCGCCACGGCAGCCCTCCATCACCCGATCGGTGGACACCCGTCCGTGGCGTACGACCCTAGCGCTCACCAAGTCCGCCGCTGTCGGAGAACACCCCTCATCGCCCGGCGCGGCAGGACTGGTCGACCGGTGAGCGTGCCCACCCAAGACCAAAGGCTGGGGCAGCTGTGAGCTGGCGCGGACTCGGGAGCGCGTCCGGTTCCTCAGCAGCCTCTTGGGCACTGGAGAATTTCCGCAGGTTCACGGCAGAACGTGCAGCGGCCTCCGTCCAGAGCCGGAGGTAACCCGGAGGACGGCGGGGTCAGCAACGCCAGCGTCCCCGCGCGGTTACCGAGGGTGCCCGCGTCATCGCGGCGAAGCACCGAGCCCAGATCTCCGCGACTGCAGGAAGACCGGAACTGTCTGTCGAGGCTGTGGGCCATGAGACCTGCAGCCCATCCCCGGCCGCGACGTCGTCTATGCCGGCCGTGGTGCTGGCCCGTCGCCCGCCGCAACCTTCTTGGACGGCCTAACCCCGACTGGCAGGTCGGCCCCTGATGCCCGGGACGACCTCGGAGCGAGCGACGCTCAACGGTCGGCACGATCCGTTGCTAACCGTCGCGCAGGCCGGGGACTACCTGGGAACCGGAGAGCGGTTCATCCGGCGGCTGATCGCCCAACGGCGGATCACGTACGTCAAGCTCGGCAAGTACGTCAGACTCCAGCGTTCAACCCTCGACGCCTTCGTCGAGGCAGGCCGTATGCCGAGTGAGTAGCCGTCAGATTGCAGAGATCACCAGAGGGGCTTGCCGTAGCTCACGTCAGCCCTTCCGCTCCTGGCCGCACCGCTGCAGACCGCGTCTCTATGACGTCGGCGGCACGCCGGCGCCCAACCGTGGCGCCCGCAGCAGCTCGGTGCCCCTCTCCAGTCGCGCCGAAAGCGCCTTGGCCGGTTCTGAATGATGGCCAGCGGAGACTGCGCTCCAGGCGCTTCGGCGGTGGCGACGGGGCGGCTGGCGAAGTCGTAGGTCACCCGCAGCGTGGCGGTTCCATCGAGGGCGTCCCCATCCGCGGCCAGCGTCGTCAACGGCGGTCCGCCACAGCGAGTCCTCCCCACAGGTGGTGACGCTGTCCTCCAGGTCCACCAAGTTGTTACCCAGCGCGACGTACGCCCACTCGGCCGACTCCGGGACGCCGCGGCTGGTGCCGGTCTCGCAGCGCCGGGCGACCCACAAGCCCTGCGTGTTCTCGGCCGCCCAGTCCCTGACCAGCCGCGGTCCTCAGCAGGGACTGCGACACGGCAGGAAGTCGGTTTCCGAGCCGCGTGATGACCGGTCCGGTCGGCGCATCGCGGCCGATGCTGGTCACCACCAGCCAGTCAGGCCACGCGGATCGTGGGTGCGCTGCAGTGCCTCCGACGAGTCACCTGACTGCGGCCCACCCGGCGGCTGGAGCCCTGGCCGAGGCCCGAGAGGAAGTCATCCCGGAAGCGCCTGCGCAACAAAACTGTGGGAAAAGTGTGGGCTCAAACCAAGACTGACAGGACGTCGACCCTCTGAGCTGGGACGTTGCTCCCCCGACTGGACTCGAACCAGTAACCCTGCGATTAACAGTCGCATGCTCTGCCAATTGAGCTACGGGGGATGGGCGGGTGCGACCCGCGCGCCCGTCGAGAGTACCCCACCGCCTCCGCCCGCCCGCGGAGGCACCCCTCTGCGCCGGCCCGCCCCCGGCGTACGGTGATCACCCAGTCCACCAGCCCCCGGAGGTCCCCCGTGGCGAAGCTGCCCTTCCTCGTCGGCCTCGGTGCCGGCTACGTCCTCGGTGCCCGCGCCGGGCGCGAGCGCTACGAGCAGATCCGTCGCGCCTGGTCGCAGGCCAAGGAGGACCCCCGCCTCCAGGAGGTCGCGGGCATGGCGCAGGCGCACGCGGACTCGGTCGTCAACTCGGTCAAGGCCCGCATGGGCAACGAGGCGCCGAACTGAGCTAGTCCGGCCGCTCGGCCGCGAGCGCGTCGGCGAGCTTCTGCCGCGCCACCTCCCGTGAGGTGGGGTCGTCGCGGTCGGCGTCGTCGTCGAACACGACCGTCCACTCCCGGGCGGCCTGGCCGGGGACCCGGCGCGCCACGAGCAGCACCGTCCCGCCGCCGGGCAGCGGCGAACGGCGGCTGTCGACGACGGTCTGGTCGACCCGCCTGCGCACCACCGCGGGGAGGTCACCGGCGTCGGCGAGCACGTGGCGCTGGGCGGGCTGCCGCGCCTGGACGCCGGGCTCGACCTCCGCCAGCGGGACGACGGTGAAGCTCCCGCCGCCGTCGGCCGTCGCCGACCAGCGGGCGGAGCCGACCTCGTGCCAGGGCAGCACGCCGACATCCCCCGCCGCGTCGAGGGCCAGGCCCGCCGGCACCCGGCGCAGCCCGCGCGAGGTGGCGGCCAGCCACCCTTCTCCGCGCACCAGCTCGCCCCAGGCCAGCACCCGCTCGTCGGGGTCGGCCGAGGCGAGGACGGCGGCGCGCACGAGCTCCGGTGGCCGGGCGAACCGGCGGCGCAGCCGGTCGGCGAGGCTCACGGGGTGAGCCCGCCCATCGCCCGCTCCCGCAGCGACCGCGCCTGCTGCTCCAGCGCCAGCAGCCGGCCGAACACCTTCGTGTACTCGTCGGCCTGCTCGACCGGGTTCATCCGCTGCAGCCGGCCCTTGAGCGTGGCCACCTGGCGGACGGTCGCCATCTCCTGCAGCCGCGCGAGCACGGCGAGCACGTAGCCGGCGTCGGCCTCGCCCACCGACCGCAGCGGCTCGACGGCCAGCGCGGTCAGCTGGGCGCGCGCGGTCTCGCGATCGCAGTGCTCCGCCACCTGGTCGAGCCACGCGGGGCCGGACACCTGCGCGGCCGCCGCTCCCCCGGCGCCGGCGACGGCGGCGGCCACCGCGGCGTGGTCGGGGTCGGTGTAGGCCTCCGGCGGGATGGCGTCGAACGACGGCCCGGCGAGCTCCGGCACCTGCAGCGCCGCCTTCACCGCCTCGCGCTCGACCTCCAGCGCCGCGTCGTCCGGGGTGCGCCGAGGCGCCCGCGGTCGCCCGCGCGCCGGCGCGTCCCCGCCGCCCTGGATCCGGCGGATCCGCTCGAGCACCTCGGCCTCGTCGGTGTCGCCGATCAGCGCGGCCAGCCGCCGGGCGTAGGCCGGGCGCAGCGCGTGGTCCTTGACCTGGGCCAGCAGCGGCGCCGTCCGGTCGAGCGCGGCGAGCCGGCCCTCGACGGTCTCCAGGTCGTACTCCGCGAGCAGCGTGCGCAGGACGAACTCGATCAGCGGGGTGCGCCGGGCGACGAGGTCGCGGACGGCGGCGTCGCCGTGGGCCTGGCGCAGCTCGCAGGGGTCGCGGCCGTCGGGCTCGACCGCGACGAACGTCTGCGCGACGAACCGCTGGTCCTCCTTGAACGTCTTCATGGCCGCGGCCTGGCCCGCCGCGTCGCCGTCGAAGGTGTAGACGACCTCACCGCGGAACTCGTCCTGGTCCATGAGCAGCCGGCGCAGCACGCTGATGTGCTCGGGCCCGAACGCCGTGCCGCACGAGGCGACCGCCGTCGTCACCCCGGCCAGGTGGCAGGCCATCACGTCGGTGTAGCCCTCGACGACGACCGCCTGGTGCCGGCGGGCGATGTCCCGCTTGGCGCGCTCCAGCCCGTAGAGCACGGTGCTCTTCTTGTAGAGCGGGGTCTCCGGGGTGTTGAGGTACTTCGGGCCCGGGTCGTCGTCCATCAGCTTGCGCGCGCCGAAGCCGATGACGTCGCCGGTGATGTCCCGGATCGGCCAGACCAGCCGGCGGTGGAAGCGGTCGATGAGCGTGCCGCGGCTGGACTCCTTGGCCAGCCCCGCGGTGACCAGCTCCTCCTGGGTGTAGCCCTTGGCGCGCAGGTGGCGGGTCAGCGCGTCCCAGCCACCGGGGGCGAAGCCGCAGCCGAAGTCCAGCGCCACCTGCCGGTCGAAGCCGCGGTCGGCGAGGAACTGCCGGGCCGGTGCGGCGTCGGGGGTGCGCAGCTGCTCGGCGTAGAAGTCGGCGGCCGCGGTGTTGGCCGCGACCAGCCGGGCCCGCTGGCCGACGTCGCGCCGGTCGGGGGCGCCGGTGGGCCGGCCGCCGTCGTCCTCGTAGTGCAGCTCGACGCCGGTCTTCCCGGCGAGCAGCTCGACCGCCTCGGAGAAGGTCAGGTGGTCGACCTTCTGGATGAAGGAGATGACGTCGCCGCCTTCTCCGCACCCGAAGCAGTTCCCCGTGAGGATGTTGTCCTCGAGCGTGAAGGCATGCGTGCCGGGCACCTCGGCGCAGAAGACCTCCTCGACCCGGTCGCTCCACCCCACCGACTGCACGACCCACTCGTCGCGAGCGGGGAGCTGCGGCATCGCAGCCGGCGCGCCGACTGCGACGAGGTCGGAAGATCGGTCCCGGGTCAACGAGCGGACGAGGCGGTCACCCGCCCCAAGGCCCCTCGTCAGCACCTCGCGCGGCACCTCGCCCGACGCCACGAACCAGCGGTGCTCGTCGGTCGCGTACAGCTCCTTGACCCGCCCGTTGCGGGTGACGGTCACGCGCATGAGCCGCTGTGCGCCGTAGGACCGGAACGGCGCCTCGACCCAGCCGCCGTTGCCGTCGAGCACGCGCACCGTTCGGCCGGCCAGCTCCCGGATCGGCACGACGCCGTCCTCGGTCAGGACGCCGGTCTCCCCCGCCAGGCAGTGGTAGAGCCCGCGCGAGGGGGTGACGTGGAACGACGGCGACTTCTCGTCGTGGAACGGGCACAGGCCCTTGAGGCTGCCGCCGCCGGCCCGCTTGAGCTGCAGGTGCTCACCGACGACGTCGTCGATGCGGCTGCGCTCGCGGACCAGCGCGATGTCCGCTGCGCGGATGCGCCCTCGGCCCGCCATCTACCGCCCCGTCCCTGCTGCTGTCACGTCGTCATTGTCCCGCGCTGCGCCGGCACCTCGGCGGGTCAGCCGATCCCCGGGGCACCGGCCACGCTCTCGCCGGTCACCCGGTAGAGCAGGTAGGCGGCCGTCTCCCGCAGGATGTAGCGGAACTGCGTGGCGCGGGTCTGCACTGCGGGCCCCTGCCGGGTGGGCGAGCTCTCGGCCTCGATGCCGGCGTCCTCGGCCATCCGCTCGGCGCGCATCGCGTGCCACGGATCGGTGACCAGCACGGCGGTCGTCCAGCCCCGCTCGGCGAAGACCCGCCCGACCGCCCGCATGCTCTCCAGGGTGTCCACGCCCTCCTCGACGGCGAGCAGCGCGCCGGCGGGGATGCCGGACCGGGCCAGGTACTGCTGCCCGGCCTCGGCCTCGGTGAACTGGTCGCCTGCGGCCTTGCCACCGACGGTGACGACGACCGGGGCGACGCCGGCGCCGTACAGCCGGAGCGCGTGCTCCAGCCGGGCCTCGAAGATCGACGACGGGACGCCGTTGTACTGCGCCGACCCCAGGACGACGATCGCGTCCGACGCCGGCCGCGAGTCCTGCCGCGCCGTCCACCAGATCGCGGCGGCGGTCGAGGCGATCAGCAGCAGCACGGCCAGGACGGCGGCACCGACCAGCCGGCCGACCAGGCTCCCCATCCGCACCCCCACGGGTCATGGGTACCACGCGCGGCCGACGCCGCGGCGCACCCGCGCGCGACCGGTGGACGAGCTCCGCGAGATCTGCACAGTCGTCGGCATCAGCGGCTGATGCCGACGACTGTGCAGATCTCGTCGAGGGCTGGTCAGCCGCCGGCGGGCTCCGCGCCCAGCGCCGCCCGGCCGGCCTCCAGCCGGGCCACCGGGACGCGGAACGGCGAGCAGGACACGTAGTCCAGCCCCACCGCGTGGAAGAAGTGCACCGACTCCGGGTCGCCGCCGTGCTCGCCGCAGACGCCCAGCTTCAGCTCCGGCCGGGCGGACCGGCCGCGCTCCACGCCCAGCTCCACGAGCCGGCCGACGCCCGGCCGGTCCAGCGACTCGAACGGCGAGACGCCGAAGATCCCCTTGTCCAGGTAGGCGTGGAAGAACGCCGCCTCGACGTCGTCACGGGAGAAGCCCCACGTCATCTGGGTCAGGTCGTTGGTACCGAAGGAGAAGAAGTCGGCCGAGCCGGCGATCTCGTCGGCGGTCAGCGCCGCCCGCGGCACCTCGATCATCGTGCCGATCAGCGGCCGGACGTCGACGCCGTGCTCCTCGCACACCGCGGCGATCACCCGCTCGGACTCCTCGCGGATCGCCTCCAGCTCCTGCACCGCCCCCACCAGCGGGATCATGATCTCCGGCCGCGGGTCCCCGCCGGCCGCCTTCCGCTCGCAGGCGGCCTCGACGATCGCCCGCACCTGCATCGCGAACAGCCCCGGCACGACCAGGCCCAGCCGCACGCCGCGCAGGCCCAGCATCGGGTTCTCCTCGTGCATCCGGCGCACGGCGGCGAGCAGCCGGAGCTGGCCCTCGTCGTGGTGGCCCTCGGCCTCGGCGACGGCGACCCGCACCGACAGCTCGGTGAGGTCGGGGAGGAACTCGTGCAGCGGAGGGTCGAGCAGCCGGACGGTCACCGGCAGCCCGTCCATCGCCTCGAGGATCTCGACGAAGTCCTGCTTCTGCAGCGGTTCGAGCGCGTCGAGCGCCGCCTGCCGGTCGTCGTCGCCCTCGGCCAGGATCAGCTGCTCGACCAGCCGCCGCCGCTCCCCCAGGAACATGTGCTCGGTGCGGCACAGCCCGACGCCCCGGGCCCCGAAGCGGCGGGCGCGCAGCGAGTCCTCCGGCGTGTCGGCATTGGTGCGCACCTCCAGCCGGCGGACGGCGTCGGCGTGGGTGAGCAGCCGGTGCACGCTGCGCACGAGGTCGTCGGCGTCCTCGGCGCCGGGGTCGAGCTCGCCCTCGAAGTAGCGCACGACGGACGACGGCTCGACCGGTACCTCCCCCAGCCACACCGCGCCGGTCGACCCGTCGATGCTGATGACGTCGCCCTCGCCGACGACGGTGCCGTCGGGGGCGGTGAAGCGCCCGGCCTTGGTGTCGACCTGGAGCTCCTCCGCACCGCACACGCAGGTCTTGCCCATGCCACGGGCGACGACCGCCGCGTGCGAGGTCTTGCCGCCGCGGCTGGTGAGCACGCCCTGCGCGGCGATCATCCCGGCCAGGTCGTCGGGGTTGGTCTCCCGCCGGACCAGGACGACGTCCTCCCCCCGCTCCGCCCAGGCGACGGCGGTCTCCGACGAGAACACCGCCCTGCCCACCGCCGCGCCCGGCGAGGCGTTCATCCCCTGGGTGAGGCGGGTGGCGTCCCCGCCGGAGACGAACCGCGGGAACATCAGCTGCGCCAGCTGGTCGCCGGTGACCCGGCGCACGGCCTCGTCCATGTCGATGAGGCCCTCGTCGACCAGCTGGGTGGCGATCCGGAAGGCCGCCCCGGCGGTGCGCTTGCCCACGCGCGTCTGCAGCATCCAGAGCGTGCTGCGCTCGACGGTGAACTCGATGTCGCACAGGTCCCGGTAGTGCGACTCGAGGCGGGACATGGTGTGCATCAGCTCGTCGTAGGCGCCGCGGTCGATGCCGGCGAGCTCGGCCAGCGGCACCGTGTTGCGGATGCCGGCGACGACGTCCTCCCCCTGCGCGTTCTGCAGGTAGTCGCCGTAGACCCCCTGCTCACCGCTCCCGGGGTCACGGGTGAAGGCCACGCCGGTGCCGGAGTCCATGCCGAGGTTGCCGAACACCATGGAGCACACGTTGACCGCGGTGCCGGCGTCGCCGGGGATGCGTTCGCGGCGGCGGTAGAGGATCGCCCGGTCGGAGTTCCACGAGTCGAAGACGGCGGTGATCGCCAGCTCCAGCTGCTCGCGGGGGTCCTGCGGGAAGTCCCGGCCGGTGTGCTCGCGGACGATCGCCCGGAACCGGTCGACGACGTCGCGCAGGTGTGCGGCGTCCAGGTCGAGGTCGGAGCCGGTGCCCTGGTCGGCCTTGACCGCGTCGAGGGCCTCGTCGAACAGCTCGCCGTCGATCCCCTGCACGGTCTTGCCGAACATCTGGATCAGCCGCCGGTAGGAGTCCCAGGCGAAGCGCTCGCTGCCCGACTGCGCGGCCAGCCCCTGCACCGACTCGTCGGTGAGCCCGACGTTGAGGACGGTCTCCATCATCCCCGGCATCGAGGCCGCGGCCCCCGAGCGGACGGAGACCAGCAGCGGGTCGGCCGGATCACCCAGGGTCTTGCCCATCGCCCCCTCCAGCGCGGCCAGGTGCTGGGCGACCTGTCCGGCGAGGTCGGGCGGGGGGCTGCCGTGCGCGAGGTAGTACCGGCAGGCGTCGGTGGTGATGGTGAAGCCGGGCGGGACCGGCAGCCCGAGGGAGGTCATCTCGGCCAGGTTGGCGCCCTTGCCGCCGAGCAGGTCCTTCTGCTCCTTGCTGCCCTCGCTGAAGTCGTAGACCCACTTCTGCCGGGTCCCGGTCGTCGACACCGGTCACCACCTCCGCCTTCCGTGCCCCGTGTGAGTCCCGGCAGCGTCGCCCGGGGTGGGGAGGCGGTCGATCATGGCGCACGGCCCCGGACGACGCAGCGCCGCACGACGTGGTCGGCGTCGCGCGGCGCTGCGGGTGGTGCGGGGAGGGAGCGGTCAGAGGGCGAAGCCGGCGCCGTCACCGCCGCAGACCCGCCAGCCCTTGTCCTCGATCACGAAGAAGTTGGCCTCCTGCGACTGGCCCTGGAAGGTCAGCGTGGTGTTGACGTTCTGGCCGCTGAGCCCGTTGAACGTGCTGTCGGTGACGTCGTTGATCTCGACGCCGACCGCGCCCGGGGGCGCGAACTGCAGGGCCTCCTCCAGCTCCGACTCCGACGTCTCGCGCTGGGCCGGCTCGCACAGCAGGTCGTAGACGCCGCCGGCGTCGCGCTCGGACACCTGCTGCACGAACTGCTCGACGGCCCCCTCGGGGCTGTTGGCACCGCGGCCGGACACGATGAGGAAGCCGAGCACGGCGAAGACGACGGTCAGCAGGACGACGACCGCCCCGACGATCTTCCCGGTCATCCACGGCGGCGAGGGCCGGGGCGACCGGTAGTTCGGGAAGCCGGAGGCGAGCGGGCCGCCCTGGAGGCCCTGCGCCTGCTGCGGCGTCGGGGCGTACTGCGGCTGGGGCGCCAGCTGCACCTGCCCGGGGAACCCGATCTGGGTGGGGGCGGCGGGCGGCTGGTTGCCCCCACCCGGCGCGGCGGGTTGCGGGGGGAACGGCGGCTGGGACAACGGTCTTCCTCTCGAGCGGGCCCGGGGACTCGATCCGTCCCGAGGCGGCGCCATGGTGGCAGCACGCGACCCGTCTGAGAAGGCATCCCGGCGCCATCCGCGCAGCGTCCCGCCCGGCCGGCGCCGGACCCGGTTCCTCCGGCGCCTACCCGATGCCGCAGACGCGCGGCCCGTCCTCGTTCACCACGGTCACCGTGGCGGTCTCGCCGTCGTCCCAGCGCACCGTGACCAGCCGGACGGTGCTCCCGTCGACCTCGCCCTCCGCGTTGCCGGCGACCTCCGGGCCGTCGCCCCGGGCGTAGTCCCCGGTCGGGTCGGTGTCGGCGAGCCGCTGGCGCTCGGCCTGGCACAGCATCTGGCCGGCCGCGTCGAGGTCGCCGTCGGACAGCGCGGCGTAGAAGGCGTTGACCACCGCGGTCGACTGCTCCTGCGGCGTCCCCCGCACCACGGGCAGGAGCAGCACCATGGCCACCCCGACCAGCACCGTGGTCAGCATGATCAGCAGCAGCGGGCGGTTGGCGTTGCGCGGTGTGCCGGTGTGCAGGGGCTCCGGCTCGTCGTCGTAGAGGAAGGGCCCCTGGGGCGGGGTGGTCATCCCCCACCCACCAGGAGCTCGGCCCCGGCCGGCGGGCGCGGGTCGTCCCGGTCGTCGAGCCAGCCCTCGGGCAGCGTGACCGGCCGCGGCGGGCTGGTGCGCCCGCGCGGCCCGCCCAGGACGGCGGCGGGATAGGGCTGGTCGGGGATCCGCGCGAGCAGGCCGGCGAGCTCGTCGAGCGAGCCGACCATCGCCAGCGCCCGGCGGACGTCCGAGCCGACCGAGAAGCCCTTGAGGTACCAGGCCACGTGCTTGCGGAAGTCGGTGCAGCCGTGCAGCTCGCCCTGCTCGGCCGACAGCAGCTCGGCGTGCCGGTGCATGATCGCGGCAACCTCGCGGAGGGTGGGCAGCGCCCGCTCGGGCCGGCCGGCGAAGGCGGCGGCGAGGTCGCCGAACAGCCACGGCCGGCCCAGGCAGCCGCGGCCGACGACGACGCCCGCGCAGCCGGTCTCGGCCACCAGCCGCAGCGCGTCGTCGGCCTCCCAGACGTCGCCGTTGCCGAGCACGGGGATGCCGACGGTCTCGACCAACCGGGCGATCGGCACCCAGTCCGCGGTGCCGCTGTAGAGCTGGTCGGCCGTGCGGCCGTGCAGGGTGATGGCCGCGGCCCCCTCGTCCTGCGCGATCCGCCCGGCGTCGAGGTAGGTCACGTGGTCGGCGTCGATCCCGATGCGGGTCTTGATGGTCACCGGGACGTCGCGGGCCGCCCGCACCGCCGACCGCACGATGTCGGCCAGCAGCCGCCGGCGCCACGGCAGCGCGGAGCCCCCGCCCTTGCGGGTCACCTTGGGCACCGGGCAGCCGAAGTTCAGGTCGATGTGCGCCGGGCGGGTGCCGGCGACCTCCTCGTCGACCAGCATCTCGACCGCCCGGCCGACGGTCGCCGGGTCGACGCCGTACAGCTGGACGGAGAAGCCGGCGGCAGCCTCCTCGGGCGTCGCCTGCACCATCTGCAGCGTCTTGGCGTTGCGCTCGACCAGCGCGCGGGTGGTGATCATCTCGCAGACGTAGAGGCCGGCGCCGAACTCGCGGCACAGCGTCCGGAACGCCGGGTTGGTGATCCCGGCCATCGGCGCGAGGACGACGGCCGGGTCGACGGTCAGCGGCCCGAGCCGCAGCGGCGCGACCGCCGTCGCCGGCTCGAGGGTGCTGGTCACCGCCCCAGGGTAGGCGGGCGGCTCCCGGGCGCCGCGGCGTGCGCCCGGTCACGCCACCCTGCGGCTACACGACGTCGGCGCCGATCGAGCCGCGCATGATCCGCAGGAGGGCGGCCTGCTCGCGGGTGAGCGGCTCGCCGGTGGCCGTGCGCAGGTGCCCCTCGACGGCCTCCAGCGGGATGTCGGCCTGACCGCTCGCCGAGACCTGGGCCATGGCCCAGCGCGAGAACACCGGCTCGGACACCTCGCCCGCGTCGATCAGCGTGACGTCCTCGTGCCGGGGGTCGCGGCGGATGCGTTCGTACAGCGCCTGCACGTCGGCAGCCGGGCCCTCGAGGACCTGGGCGAACCAGTGGTCGGTCAGCAGGAGGGCGCCGGTGATACCGGCCCGGGCGTTGTTCGACCGGGCGACGCGGAAGACGTCGGCGATCGCGGCCTCGCGCTCCGCCGGATCCAGGCGGCTGTGGCTGCGGTACAGCAGGCGGTGCAGCGACGGCGGGCCGCCGGTCGCCGTGGTGTCGGTCATCGCGACGAGTTCCTCCGTCCCCCGGACGCCCCGCTGTGCCGGCGCGGTGTACCGGCGGGGTGTGCCGGCGCAGACCTCCACTGTCCTGCCGCCGGCCGGCGCCGGACGTCTCACATCGCGACGTCTCCGGGGCGGCCGGCGTCCCGGGCGTGTCCGGCGGGCCGGCCGGACCCGCGACGGGTGGCACCATGCGCGCCACCCGATCCGGCCGAGCACCGCAGCGTGGAGGCACCGATGAGCGATCTGCCCGACCTGCTCCAGCTGACCGAGGTGGCCGAGCGGCGCTACCACGTGGTCCAGCCCGCCGAGTCCGCCGAGGGCCGCGAGTCGTCTTCAGCGGGCAGCTGCTCGGGCAGATGCTCATGGCCTCGGACCGGCACGCCGGCGGCAAGGACGTCCGCTCGGTGCACGCGGTCTTCGCCCGCGCCGGCTCCTACCGCTCCCCGATCGAGGTCGACGTCGAGTCGCTGCAGGCGGGGCGCACCTGGGCCAGCGACACCGTGACGGCGCGGCAGGACGGCCGGCTGCTGTCCCGGGCCACGGTGCTGCTCACCGTCGTCGACGCCGACCTGATGCGGCACGGGCCGGCGATGCCCGACGTCCCCTCCTTCGGCGAGCTCCGCCGACCCCACCCCGCAGGCCTTCCCCGGCGGGGAGCTGCGCCGCGTCCCGGGCGAGCCGTCGATCGGCGGCGTGCCCGCCGAGCTGACCTGGCACCGCTTCGAGCGGCCCCTGGACTCACCGGCGGCGAACCAGGCCGTGCTCGTCTGGGCCACCTGCGGCTACCTGATCGGCCTGGCCATGCGGCCGCACGCCGATTCCGTCGACTACTCGCAGGCGCACGTCACGCTGAGCACCGGCGTCATCGGCCACACCGTGCACTTCCTGGAGCGCTTCGACGTCAGCCGGCCGCTGCTGATCGCCCAGGAGGCCACGAAGGCGGCGACCGGCCGGGTCTACGGCCGGGGGTCGGTGTTCACCGAGGACGGCGAGCTGGTCGCCGCGTTCGAGCAGGACGCGATGGCGAAGGACGCCGGCCGGACCCTGGACCCCCGGCGGGCCATGTAGGCGCGGCCGGCCACCCGGCCGCATCCGGCACGCGGTGGGCGGCCGCCTGGGGAGGCGATGGCCCTCCGGCGGCCACACCACCCGCCGTCGTGGCCGACCACGGGGCAACGCCTCGACCCGCCACGGCGGACACCGGGCCGCGGAGGAGATCCGTGGGCGTGACGCCCATGTCGAGTCCCATGAGATGTGTCAGGGATGAAGTCTCATGACATCTGTCGCTTGATCATCACCGTGCCGATGAGGTGT